>CAYNWQ010000162.1:0-4085 GCA_964400955.1 uncultured Gordonibacter sp.
GACCGTGCACTCTGTTTGCGGGTTTATGCCTTCTAAAATAGGAGGGTTTGTGATGAGGCTATTTACTCTGTCTGTGTTGCATATCCATCGGGGTTGTGCGATTGCCAGCGCCAGCTATCGGTGCACATGCGAGCCAAGTCGTATTCAGCGCGCCAGTTAAGCTCTGCAAAAGCTTTGTCGCAAGCAGCGTAATTTTCGGCGATGTCTCCTGCTCGACGAGGCTTTATCTCGTAAGGAAGCTCATGCCCACAAGCTTGCTCAAAAGCATGGATGACGTCAAGCACGCTCGAACCTTTGCCGGTACCGAGGTTGAAAACGCCAACACCGCGACGAGAGCCTGAGCTATCTGGTGTACCCGAAATGTCACAAGGGCCGCATGGCTCGCCAGTGCCAATCTTGCCACCCATCCAGTCAAGCGCGGCAACGTGTCCGCGGGCAAGGTCAACCACGTGGATATAGTCGCGCACGCCGGTGCCGTCTGGCGTGGGATAGTCGTTGCCAAATACGCCAACGCAGGCAAGTTTTCCCACTGCGACTTGCGCAACATAGGGCAAAAGATTGTTGGGGATACCTTTTGGATCCTCTCCAATAAGTCCGCTTTCATGTGCGCCGATGGGGTTAAAGTAGCGCAAAATTACGATGTTCCACTCGTTATCGCCTACATACAGATCACTCAAGATGCGCTCAATCATGCTTTTAGTCTGGCCGTAGGGGTTGGTGGGTTCGTGTTTTGGACAAGCCTCGGTGATAGGGATAAAGTCAGGCTCGCCATAGACGGTTGCGCTCGAAGAAAAGACGATGTTTTTCACGCCATGCTCTCGTGCGACATCACATAAAACGAGTGTGCCAGCGATGTTATTCCAATAATACTCAAGAGGTTTTGCTACACTTTCACCGACTGCCTTAAAGCCTGCGAAATGGATAATCGCATCAATGTTATGAGAGTCAAATACTTGCTTCAGCGCCTCGCGATCTAAAATGTTGACCTGATAAAACACAAGGCGGGCGTTATCAGGCGCATCTGTGGTGTTAGTGATAGTGCGAATTCTTTCGATGGCGAGCTCGTTTGAATTGCTCAAGTCGTCGACGACGACGATGCTATACCCCTTGTTAAGTAGCTCAACGCAGGTGTGACTACCAATAAAACCGGCGCCTCCGGTGACTAAGATACAGAGGTCTTTCGGTGCTTTTGCAAGTGATTTGTTTGACATAGTTTCTCCTATAGTATGTATGCTCGTTTCTTGTTTGTGAGCTTCGTTTTGAGACGGATTAGGTTGTATCGACAGGTATTGTACTATCAGGCTTTATGCAGGCACTACAACGTGACGTGAAAACAAGGTAAAAGCGTAATGAGAAATACGCGGGATAGAGAAAAAATGATGACTGTGGTAAACTTTCGCGTTATACTTGCGTCTTGATAATGCGAATTTATTGTTAACGTGGAAGGAGACAAAAAAGTGAAAAGAGTTCATCAAGCAAGTGCAGTGTTTATGGCATGTATGCTTGTGCTAGGACTTATGCCGAGCTTTGCTTTTGCGTCTGTTGATGCGGCGGACGTCGATGAGCTGGCCACCTTAAACGCAAACAGTTACGATGCCAGCACAGCTAACACCCTGACTAACAACCTAGAAGAACGTTTTTCAGTAGACGGTACTGATGGGTCTATCAGCAACAATACCGTTTATGCGGCTATTGCACTAAACAGCCTTGAACAAGGGGGCAATATCGACACCTCCGCTGTGCTTGACAACATGCATGCACAGGATAGTGAAATGACAGCTGGTCGTATGGCTAAGTTCATCATGATACTAACAGCGGGCGGTCTAGACTGTACAAATTATTATGACAGCGACACTCAAACCATACGCAATTTCGTTTCCGAAATGGAAGCGCTTATCAACCCAAATAACATAAGCGTATATGACGCCGTTTGGATTTTGCCCGTATACAAGTATGGTTCGTACACGCAAACGGCAGGTATGACCGAAAGTGCCCTAATTGACTTTATCTTGTCATCGACCGATGAAGAGGGACTTTTTGGCTACGCGCAGTATGGCTGCGATACGCAGACGACAGCTCAGGCTATCCTTGCACTTTTGCCCTATCGCGAAAGTAACACAGCGGTAGATGCCGCAATCACAAAAGCCGAGAGCACTCTTTTGACGTACGAAAATGCTGACGGCAGTTTTGGGTATTCTGCTAGCTACAAAGATCCAAACACTGACGCAACGGCAGCGGTCGTTTGTGCACTTGAGGCGCTCGGTTATGACAGTGCAACGAGCGAGGCACTCACATGTGATGATGGTTCAACTCCACTTGGCTATCTGGTGTCGACCGCAGATGAAAGCCTAGATGGTTACCGCAATACCTCAGCCTATGACGAGCCTCAAACAAGCGCAGGTGTGCTGTTGGCACTTGCTGCACGCGATGGGAGCGAAAGGACAAACGTTCCTTACAGTGTGTACACCTTGCAAAAAGTCAACAGGAAAGTACCTTCTCCTGCGCCTACAGAAGATGACCCGATAGTTACTCCAACACCAGAGACTGACACGGTGCAAGTCGTTGACAACACAGGTAGCGAAAAAGTTGCAGACACAAAAGGTGCGAACCTCGCAAAGACGGGCGACAGTGTAGCGGGCACAGTAACGGGTGCCATGGCTGTAGCGTTTGCGGCTTTCGGCGCTTTATGTGTGGCTGCGCGTAAGCGCGAGATGCGTTAGAACGAGCGCCTTGCGTAATCGGGAGATGTGTTAATCTCGCATTGACTCTATCAAATCAAGGAGTTCTTGCTTGGAATGCACATTGGTCTTGCGATAGATGTGCTGCAGGTGAGTGGTAACGGTGCCGCGCGATATAACCAAGTCTTCTTGGATGCGCGCGGCAGAGCGACCTTTCGCAAACAAAATCAATATCTCGGTTTCACGGGGTGTTAGACCGCACGAGCTCGCAAGCGCAGAGCAGCGGTCGCGGAAGGGCGTGCGCACGCTACCATCAGGGTTGAGCTTGTCTTCACTAGATGAATCCGCCTGCCATTCGGCTTCCCCGTCTCTACTCGCTTGGGCAGCCCCGCTTTTGGAAGCGGCCACTCTGTCGGCGACCGCATCCTTGGTGTCTTCTGCATAAGCAGTTTCTTCGAAATCATAGACGCTATTCATACCGACGGTTTCAACCATTGACTTCACATCTTTAATGTCTACAAGGTCGTTGTCTTTCATTATGAAAAGGCTTACGGCAAATACAATCAATGTGCCACAAGCAGCGATGCTCGATATAGTTCCTGGTGTAAGCGTTATCGCATAGCATAAAGGCTGCCCAATCATCTGTCCTGCGGTTGCTCCAATAGTGAGCATGCCCCAGCCAATGCCAAACGTTGCGGCAGCTGAGAGGCGGAAATTGTAGGTCAGGTCGGCGAGTAAAATCCACATAAAGGCATTAAAAGCGTTGTATCCAACAAGCGTAATAAGAGGGCCTATCCATTGATAGTTTGAAAGTTCGATAAATGATGGCATAAAGGCGATGGATGCGGCAATGATAAAAGTTATGAACTTATACATCTTGCGGAAAGCATTTTTGCGCCGTAGCATTTCAAAGCCAACGAGCAAGATAGCAAGCACGACGCTGCTCGTAAGCATGCCTGGGTGATAAAAATCATGAGGAGATATGCTCGTTGCGCTCAAAAATACTTGGCGCGCAATGCCGTCGGCTATACCGATGCCGCAGGCGCACAACCCAATGCGAACGATAAGCCTTGGTGTAGGTAGGATGAGATTTGGTTCGCCAAGTTTACGAGCGCGTGGCCTCAATGCGGGGCGTCCTGCCAAGATAAGTATCACGCCAGAGGCGATAGGGAGTAAGGTTACGGAGACGACCTGCACAGAAAAAGGCAACATCGAAACTAAAGCAAATAAAATAGCAGCTACGAGTGCTGCCATAGGTACTTCTATACCGACCTCGGTTGGAGGACGATCGCGGTGTAACTCGCCATAACCAAGATGAATAAGGCCTGATCCGATGCCGGTTGCTGCGCCTCCTAGTGAGATAAAAACTTCTTGTGCAGTACCCGCCCAAGCAGCAAATACAACAAG
>CAYNWQ010000163.1:0-4059 GCA_964400955.1 uncultured Gordonibacter sp.
TACGCCTGCCCGTGTGCTTTTCAAAGTAGTACACAAAAACCGCTTTTGCAACTGCTACCGCAGGGATAGATGCCAACATACCTACGAGCGAGCCTACAAACCCGCTCATCGCACCACCTATCGCAGAACCCGCCATCAAAGCAATCAGGTTCAACACCGGATGTATGTCGACTGAGTCTGACATGATTTGAGGGGATATAAACGTATAGACCACTTGCTGTATAGCAATAGTGCCCGCAAGTGACAAAAGCGCAGCCCAGGGGCTTGTAAATATACCTACAAGCGCCGCTGCTGCACCGCCAAGCCAAGGACCTACGATAGGAATGATATTTAAAATACCCGTGATGCCGCCTAAAGCTGCAGCATTTGGTATACCCACAAGCGCAAAAAGCGCTCCACAGACCACACCTATCAGTGCGCATTGCAAAAGCGTGCCTTTGATATAGCCGCCCATCACGCGCGTAAATGCAGCATGCAGCATACGCGCATCTTCTTGGTGTGCAGGGCTAATCAAACGTTTGCATTCGCGGCCGAGTGCGGGTAGCTCCATGAGTATCCAAAAAGCCACAACCAAGGCAAAACCTATAATCACAACGCCATTTACCAGCGTAGAGCCGACAGCAACTACACCGCTTGCGCTGTCTTTCGCAAAACTCGAGGCCCACTCGAGCATGGATGACTGCACATCGGTTAGCCACTGGCGTATGGTCTCGTTTTCGAAAATATAAGCGTATTGCGAGTAAGCGTTGTTTCCCCAGTCGACCAACTGTTGGGCATACACTGGTATGTTTGTCGCTAAGTCCGTAAACTGACTACCCACACCGAAAACCGGCGAAAACATCAGCATACCCACTAGACCGATAACGACAAACATGAGCACGTAAGCGCAAGCGGTACCTATCGCACGATTGACGCCTTTTTTCTCGAGCCAGTTTACGGGAGATCGCAGGCAAAATACGATTATGACTGTCCATATCAAGATGCCCACAGGACCAGACAATATGTTGAGCAGATAGATAACTACACCCGTAAGCAAAATAGCACCAACCGCCGTCCAAACATTGAGGAAACGGCGGCGGGCACTATCAAATTTTGGGTTTTCGTGCGAGGGTGAATCCAAGAAATTAACCCTTTGCAGAATCGGTCGATTCGTTTATTACGTTCGATGCTTGCGAAAAGGCCTCATCAAGCGAGGAATACGTAAAGTATTTGGAAGAGCTAGCTTCGCTTGTGGCTTCTGGAGTTGCATCGACGGTTACAGACGCAGACACTTGTGCGCTCGCAGGTGCAGGTGCAGGGGTGGCTGCGCTCGCAGGTGCAGGTGCAGGGGTGGTTGCCGGTGCGGAAACATCGAAAGCTGCAGGAATTGCGGTAGGCATACCATTTTCAAAAGGAGCTTCCTCTAGAGTTGCATCAAGGGGTGACGTAAAAGGTATATCCACCATGATACCCTCGTCACTCGCGGCACCCTGCGCGTCAGCCGCACTTTGCGCGTCAGCCGCTTCTGAAACCGCAGCGGGCTCTGAAGTAGTTTGCGCTTTACGCTCAGCCACCCTAGCTCTACGAGCATCAAGAGCATCATGAGCAGCTTCAGCAGATGCATTTACGAGGCCCTCAGCAGGACTTTCTTCGGTATTTTGCTTGCCAAGCACGCGCGACTCATCACTTGCACGGCGGCCTTTAAAAGCACCGCGCACCTTGCTTGTCACATTATTGACCAACTCAAGCGGCATGCTTGCGGCAGTATCGACTGCGTCAACCGTGCTTGAGACGGTGTCAGTAATCTCTCCGACATCTTCAAGGATTTGATCAAGACGCATAATCTCAAGGTTCGCCGCATCTACTGTGAGAGACACGCGTTCTACAAGCGGATCAACCTTAGACACTGCAGGCTCAAGCGATGCAGTAATTTTTTCTACATGGTCGAGAGTCGGTTCAAGTTGCTTTTGCAAATCCGTCACCGTTTTGCGCGTCTTGCGCACCATCCTCGATAACTCAATAACAAGCCAGACAAGTAATATGCCAACAACGACGTATACGATAGGCAATGCCATATCGACAATCTCGAAAAAGTCCATACAAATGCCTCCTTTATTTTTCCGAGCGTCTCACTATACCACTAACAAAATAAAACAACGCGCAAAGCTCGGTCACTTCACTCGTCATTCACAAGCTTTATCGCTCGTGTCTGCGCCTTTGTCATCGTGTTTTTGCGCGCTGTCATGCTCCTGCTTTGGAACACGGGCATCCGCCTTTGAGGTGCGGGCGCCTACCTTCGGGGTGCGGGCGACCGCTTTCGGGGTGCGGGCGTCCACCTTTGGAACACGGGCATCCGCCTTTGAGGTATGACCAGCCGCCTCAGCACGGTCGCGTGCGGTTGCATCTGCGCGATAAGCCTCCCAGCCTCGCACGCCCGGCTTGTAAAAACACCCACGCGACAGCCCATCGGGCAAATATTGCTGCTCCACCCAACCAGCAGGATAGCTGTGCGGGTAGAGATAATCACCATAGTTTTCCGCACCGGGGCGATGTCTGTCACGCAGATGGTCAGGCACCGCGCGTGCCTCACCTTTTCGTACTTCAGCCAAAGCAGCATCGATGCCCGCCTCTGCAGCGTTGCTTTTCGGTGCAAGCGCCAGATAAATCGCCGCCTGTGCAAGGTTAATGCGGCACTCCGGATACCCTATCACCTCTGCCGCACGAAAAGCCGCCTGTGCTACCAGCAAAGCTTGAGGATCTGCGTTTCCTATATCTTCTGATGCTGCAATAAACATACGCCGCGCGATAAATTTGGGATCTTCCCCGCCATCTATCATGCGAGCAAGCCAATAAAGCGCAGCATCAGGGTCGCTGCCGCGCATCGACTTGATAAACGCCGAGATGACATCGTAGTGCATGTCTTTGTTTTTGTCGTATGAAAGCGCTCGGTGCGGAGTCGCTGCGCGAACCATGTCTTCGTCTATCTCAGCACAAGCATCTGCGTTGCCCGGCTCGCACATCTGTGCAGCGAGCTCAACAGTAGTAAGAGCTGCGCGGCCATCTCCCCCTGCAAGGAGAACAATCGCGTGCAATGCCTCGTCGGTAAACGTATACCGCCCGCCGAGCCCCCGCTCATCTGCCGCCGCCCGCAAAACGAGCTTTTCTATGTCTGCGTCAGACAAAGCATGCAGCTCTACCACACGAGAGCGACTAATAAGCGCAGAATTCACCTCAAAGAAAGGATTTTCGGTTGTAGCACCCACCAAGATAACCGTGCGGTTTTCTACCGCATGTAGCAAAGCATCTTGCTGTGCTCTATTAAAACGATGAATCTCATCGACAAACAAAATGGTGCGCAAACCCGAAAAAGTCAAACGTTTTTCTGCGGCGGCTATTTCGCGACGCAAATCAGACACCGTACCGCCCACGGCCGACACTTCCACAAAAGTCGCGCGAGTATGTTCGGCTATAACATGCGCAAGCGAAGTTTTCCCTGTGCCTGCGGGACCAAAAAGGACAACCGAGCTTAAAGTATCATTTTCTATCGCAGAGCGCAGCCAACTGCCGGGCCCTATTGCTTGTACCTGTCCCACCACCTCGTCAAGTGTGTGCGGTCGCATACGCACCGCGAGTGGCGCGCTCTTTAGCCGAGCTTCGTTTTCTATTTCTGTAAACAACGTATCCATGCCGCGTATGATACCACTCTTTTGCATAATTAAGAAAGCCCCTCCCACTAGGCTTTACGACCTTTTCGAAAACCCCGTGCAAAAGGTTTATCTACGTTTTGCGCACATCGACGAAAACTAACCGTTACCTAGAAGGGGGGTCCGTTCACAAGATGACTATGAGCGCTACATATGTTTTTCAAGGTTAGTTTTTATAATGTCGTCAGCAAGCAAAAAGGTTCCCCTCCTTAAATGTTTGCTCTGCTTTACCCTTAAAAGCAGGCGGCTTGAAATACAAGCCGCATCATCCCCTCCTTGTGGCTCGATGGGTTCTCCCTTAGCCCTCGAGCCTTCCCTTCCCTTTTGGCCCCGCCGTTTCCCTGCGGCGGGGCACTTCCTTTTTTGGCGGCAGTGA
>CAYNWQ010000164.1:0-4033 GCA_964400955.1 uncultured Gordonibacter sp.
TAGCTCATTAGCTCTTTTTTTTCTTTATTCATATATTTTTTTGGCAACAAAAAAGCATCTTCGTCAGGTGCGGTCAAACCACCTTCGGCAGACGAGCTCTTAAACCACTATACACCCGAACAATTGCGCGCTCATTTTCTTGCGCTTGGCCTTGATCAAAAGTCAGTTGGCTTTAAGCCAAAGCCTTATGATGCCGACCTTGCCAAACGCGATGACCCGCGTGTTGCTGATCCGGTATTAAAAGAAGGCACACTACTTACAAATGTGTATAACCGACTTGCGCGCAGCTGTTTTTATGAGGCGGGGAAAAATTTTGAAAACATGATGCCTGTTTGTGCTATCAGTGCAGAGGTCATCAAGCGTGCACACGAAACAATGCATACTTACGAGTCGCTCATGCATAAAGTTGAGCTGCACTCGGTTATGTCTTTGATGGATGAGTTTATCCGCTACGCCAATAAATACTGGACAGACAATATTCGCAGTGCCGAGCAGTCAGGTGATATGGAAGTGCGACGTCAGGTGCTCGCCGACTCTTTTTATCTCTTACGCATTACCACCTTACTTATGCATCCTATCGCACCTTTTGGTACTGAGCTTGTTTGCGAATACTTTGAACTGAGCGCTGATGAGTTCTTTAGCTGGGGTTTTGACTTTGATGGTATGGGTGAGTTGTGTACTGAGCAAGAGGTTCTCGCAGGTGCACATCGCATACGTGAGCTACCTCCGCGTTTTGATTTCTTCAAAAAGCACGAAAGCCAGTTGCGCTAATACGCATTTGTCAAAGCGGCTGGTGTGGAGATTCCTGTTGATTGTAGTCTAGTTTCTTGCAAAATGTCTGTAGAGTGCTAGACTACAGCAGTTTCTAATTACACATGCTTGCGTGACCCGTCTCGCTAGTGGCCACCCGAAAAAGGCTGCGACGGCGGGGTTGACCGCAGGCAGAGGACTAACGAATGGAGAAAAAAATGGCGAAAGTCAGCATTCAAACGCTGCTCGATGCGGGCGCACACTTCGGTCATCAGACCCGTCGTTGGAATCCAAAGATGAAACCATACATCTTTGGCAGCCGTGGCGACATCTACATCATCGACCTTAAGCAAACACTCATCGGCCTCGATAAGGCTTATACCTTTATCTCTGGTCTTACCCGCAAGGGCGGTACAGTGTTGTTTGTAGGCACCAAAAAACAAGCACAAGAGGCGATTGCAGAAGCGGCTAACCGTTGTGGTATGCCTTATGTAAATGCTCGTTGGCTTGGCGGTATGCTTACCAATTTCCAAACCATTTCTGCACGCGTAAAGCGCATGGAAGAGCTTGAGGCAATGGAAGCCGACGGACGCATGGCAGTGCTTCCTAAAAAAGAACAAATCACTCTACGCAAAGAACTTTCTAAACTACAGACGAACCTCAACGGTATCCGCAATATGAAGCGCGTACCTGACGCAGTATTTGTTATCGACACGAGTCGTGACGACAAAGCGGTCAATGAGGCTCACAAGCTTAATATACCAGTAGTGGGCACTCTTGATACTAACTGCGATCCAGATGTTGTTGATTACGGTATTCCGGCAAATGACGACGCAATCCGCTCTGTACGTCTTTTGACAGAGTTTATCGCTGATGCGGTAGTTGCAGGCACAGGTGCTCCTGTTTCTGCAGCGGAGATGGTTGCTCCTGACGCAGCTGAGGCAGCCGCAGAGCCGGCTGTAGCTGAGGCAGTTGTAGCCGAGGCTCCTGAGGCAGAGGCTGTTGCAGCTGAGTAAAAATTCGTCAGAAGTTTTACGCTCTTTTGAGTAGGTGTGTCTTATGCTTGAGGCGCACCTCTCAGTTTTCAAATATTTTACACAGGTAAGTGAAAGCGGCCTTGTATGTCAAATACATACGATAAGGTCATAAAGAGAAAGGGATTCTCATGGCAGAAGTAACCGCTTCCATGGTAAAGGAACTCCGCGAGATGACTGGCGCGGGTATGATGGAATGCAAAAAGGCTTTGGTTGAAGCACAAGGCGACATGGATGGCGCTGTTGATGTTTTACGCACGCGTGGTCTTGCCGCGGTAGCTAAAAAGGCTGGTCGTGCTACCAACGAGGGTACAGTTATGGCAATCGTGTCTGAGGATGGCGCTGCAGGCGCAATCGTTGAGCTTAATTGTGAAACAGACTTTGTGGGTATGAATGACAAATTCAAGGCATATGCCGAAAGGATTGCTCAGGCTGCTCTCGCTGCAAAGCCTGCATCACTTGATGCTCTCAAGGCAGCTGATGCACAAGGTGAGACGGTTGAGGCTGTGCTTACTGACGCAATCCATACACTTGGTGAAAACATTCAGCTTTCTCGTTTTGTTGTAACAGACGGTGGCGCTGTTTCGTCCTACATACATGGTGGCGGCAAAATTGGCGTTCTCGTGACTTTTGATGTGGAAGGTATTGACCCGACCTCAGCTGATTTTGCGAAATATGGTCGCGACGTGGCCATGCAGGTTGCTGCTGCATCGCCTGTTGCAGTTGATCGCGACTCGGTAGATCCTGCAGTTGTCGAGCATGAGAAATCAATCTACATGGCTCAAGCTGCAGAATCCGGAAAGCCAGAAGCTATTCAAGAGAAAATGGCTACTGGTCGTCTGGAGAAATTCTTTAAGGAAAACACCCTTACTGAGCAAGCTTTTGTGAAAAATCCCGATATCAGTGTTGCGCAATACAGCGCTGATACCGCTAAGGCACTCGGTGGCTCTATCAAGATTGCTAGCTTCGAGCGCTTTGTCTTAGGAAACTAGTAGTTGCGGCGGTCTGCCGACCGCCGCAACTACTCGACGCTGCGAAGGCCTCAGTCGGCTCGCTTGGCGCTCCAAAGAAAGTTCGCGTACCAAAGTACGCTTCACTTTCTTTTCCCGCCAATCGTTGCCGATTGAGGCCTTCTCGCTGACTTACTACGCCAACCTAGGCGACAATAAGTTGACATACCTGCGCACATACATCGCATTTCCTGTGAAGGCCCGCGTTTTGCAGGCCTTTGTTTTACAATAATTGCACCATTAACAAGGTAAAAGCTTAGTGTATTTGATAATACAAGCGAACACGTTTACTCGTGCGAAGGAGGAGTGTTTGTGAGTGAAGAGATAATTGTCGTTTCGGGCAACAATACTTTGTCTGGCGAAGTGGAGATCTCGGGGGCAAAAAATTCTGCATTAAAACTCATTGCTGCTGCGCTTTTAGGGCAAGGGAGCTCGGTGATACATAACGTTCCGTTTATCTCTGACATCGAAGTTATGAGCGATGTTTTGCGCTGTCTGGGCGCTCAAGTTTCGCGTGAAGGGCATACGCTTGTGGTTGACACCGCAGATGTGGCTTCTTGGGAAACACCTTATGAACTCGTTTCTAAAATGCGCGCAAGCATTGCAGTGCTCGGTCCTTTGATTGGTCGTTTTGGGCGCGCTCGCGTCGCGATGCCGGGTGGTTGTCAAATCGGTGCGCGTAAAATCGATATGCATCTTATCGGGCTTGAAGCGCTCGGTGTGCACTTTAATGTACAACATGGCTTTTTGGAGGCTGAAACGCCTCATGGTCTAGAAGGCGCGCATGTTGTTTTGGATTTTCCGAGTGTTGGTGCAACTGAAAACTTGCTTATGGCTGCTGTGGTTGCGAGGGGTTCTTCTGTCATAGAAAATGCCGCACGAGAGCCCGAGATTGCGGATTTGGCCAATATGCTCGTAAGCATGGGCGCGCGTGTGCGAGGCGCAGGGTCTTCAACCATAGAGGTCGAAGGAGTAGAGCTATCATCCATGCATCCGTGTGAGCATACCACAGTAGGAGACCGTATAGAGGCGGGGACATTTCTTGTAGGTGGAGCTCTCACTGGCGGTCCTGTTACGGTGCACGGCATCGACCCGTCCTTTTTACGTATGGCTCTCATGAAATTGAACGCTATGGGCTGCCACGTTGAAACCGGTGCGGACTGGATACGTGTTTCGCGGACCTCTCCGCTTATGTCGACCGAGATACAAACACTTCCTCATCCTGGTTTTCCGACTGAC
>CAYNWQ010000165.1:0-4013 GCA_964400955.1 uncultured Gordonibacter sp.
CCGCTTTCAAATGGCCTGCTCTTCGAACGTTTTTTGTCTCCTGAGCGCGTTGAGATGCCTGATATTGACGTTGACTTTGAAGATGAGCGTCGCGGGGAAGTGATTGATCACATCCGTGAGGTGTATGGCGCAGACCACGTGACTGGCGTTATCACGTTTGGCAAACTGCAAGCAAAAAATGCCGTGCGTGATGCAGCGCGTGTGCTTGATTACCCCTACAGTTTAGGTGACCGTATTTGCAAGATGATAGGCGATGAGCTTGGTATCACGATTGACCGCGCATTGAGTGGTGACCCCAAACAGGGTGGAAATCCCGACCTCGCAAAAGCATACAAAGAGGAAGAAGAGGTGCGTGCGGTCATAGATGCTGCGCGCTCAATAGAGGGGCATGTACGCGGTGAAGGCGTGCATGCATGTGCAACTATTATATGTCGCGACCCGATGGCAGACCACGTGCCGGTAAAACGTGACACTAAAGGTGGCGGCATTATCACCCAATACGACGGTCACTACACACCTGACTTAGGCCTGCTCAAGATGGACTTTTTGGGTCTGCGTACGCTCGGTGTGCTTTCGCGTGCTTGTCGCAATATCGAGGCATCTACCGGCAAAAAGATAGTGCCTGAAGAGATACCTATTGATGATGAGGCTGCTTTTGAGCTGATGCGTTCCGGCAATATGGACGGGCTTTTCCAGGTTGAAGGAGCGTTGTATGTGAGTCTTTTTGCGCGCCTCCCACCACGTCGTTTCTCTGATATCGTTGCTTCTATCGCACTTAACCGCCCAGGCCCACTTGAGTCTGGCATGGTTGATGACTATGTAAAAGTTGCGAGTGGTAAAACGCCTGTACACTATTACGATGACCGCCTACGTCCTGTGCTCGAGGAGACATACGGCACCATGGTCTATCAAGAGCAAATCATGCAAGTGTCTATGGTGATGAGCGGTTTTTCTGCGGGCAAAGCTGACAAGCTGCGTAAAGCTATGGGCAAAAAGAAAATAGACATCATGCGCATGCTGCAAGAAGACTGGAATACCGGCGCAGTAGAAAACGGTTACTCTCTTGAGATTGCAGAAAAAATCTGGGATGACGCAGAGAAATTTGCTAAGTATGCGTTTAACAAATCGCATTCTGCGGCTTACTCAATACTCGTGATGCGTACAGCCTACCTCAAAGCGCATTATCCCAATGAGTATATGGCTGCTGTGCTTTCGAGCTATATGGGAAACACCGATCGTCTCATCAAATATATCTCGAGTTGCAACCATAATGGCACACCCGTTTTGCCGCCGGATATTAATTCTTCTAACGCTGAGTTTACGCCGGTCGAAAACGGCATTCGTTTTGGACTCGTCGGTGTGCGCGGTGTGGGAAAAAATGTAGCTGATGCGATAGTTGCAGAGCGTGAAAAAAATGGACCCTACACGAGTCTGCATGATTTTGTCAACAGACTTGACGCGAAATGCTACAACCGCAAAACGCTCGAAGCGCTCATCAAAGGCGGCGCTTTTGATTCTACAGGTTACACGCGCAAACAGCTGATGTATTTTGTGGATGAGACTGCGCTTTTGGAGGGCGCGTCAAAGCGCCAGCGCGACCGCGACCGTGGGCAGTTTTCTATGTTTGATATGTTTGATGCTGACGAGGACTCTGGTTTTACAGAAGACATACCTGCGCCTGATGGCATAGAGTGGGACAAACGTACTTTGCTTGCTTACGAAAAAGAGATTATGAAAATCTATGTCTCCGAGCATCCGTTAGCGCCCTACGAGGCTGCTATCGCTCGTATGACGAAATACCAGCTTGGTGACCTTGTTGAGCGTACTAAAGAGATAAAGTCGGGTGTTTTTGTCGGGATGATATCAAATGTAGTAGTAAAGACTTCAAGGCGCGGCACAAAATACGCTACCTTTGAGCTTGAAGATACGACTGGACACATCGAGTGTATCCTTTTCAAATACGATGATTTTGCAGATGTTATCTGTGAGGATTCGATAGTTAAAGTGAAAGGTAAATTTGAACACACCGAACGTGGAAACCAGATAGCGGTGAAAGAAGCGGAAGCTATCGAGCTTACGGACGCTGACGCGCGCCCTGCGCATCTAGAGTTGCGTATATCGTCGGTGGACTTTGACCAAACGAAGTCTTTGCGACTCAATCGTATCTTGCAAACGTACCCGGGGCGCGACGCTGTTATTTTGTATGTGCAGCAATCTGACGGACGCAAGTTTCGCGCTGAGCTGCCGGTAGCGGTTGATGCGCATTCTGCTATTTTGCGCTCTGAAATAAAAGACCTCTTTCATACGGTCGAGATGTCGGCGTAGGGGGATTTGCGTTGAGTGAGACGTGCTCGGATTTTGCGCATACGCTTGCGCTGAAGGTTGCCTACAATGGCGCGCCTTTTTGCGGATTTGCGCGTCAGCCGGGATTGCTTACGGTGCAAGGCGAGCTTGAGCGTGCATGTGCCTTGCTTTTTCGTCGTGAAGTAGAGACGGTGTGCGCCGGTAGAACTGATGCTGGTGTACATGCGCTTGGTCAAGTCGTCAGCTTTGATATAACACAGACAGAGCTTTCCGCGCGCACCGAGGCGAGTCTTTTGCGCTCATTTAATGCGCTTACTCATGATAGTATCTCGGTGCGCGCATGTGAACTTAAGCCTTTAGGCTTTTCGGCGCGTTTTAATGCGCGTGCGCGTGAATATCACTATCATATTTGCCTCGAAAATACGCCACCTCTCGTCATGCGCGATTTTTCTTGGTTTATACCGCACGAACTCGATGTGAAAGCAATGTATGAAGCATCGCGAGCCCTTATAGGCGAGCACGACTTTAAGAGCTTTTGTACGGCGGCTTCAGCGGTGGGTAAGCCTACCTGCAGAAACGTCTCAGAGATTTCTTTTGTCGAAGAGGTTGTCATGGGGGAGCGTATGCTCACCATCAAAGTGGTCGGCAATGCGTTTTTGCACTCTATGGTGCGCACGATAGTGGGTTCGCTTGTTGCAGTAGGTAGGCATAAGCGCGAAATTGGGTGGATTTCTCAGGTGTTGGGGGCGTGTGATAGAAGTGTAGCTGGTGAAAATGCGCCAGCCCAAGGCCTTATTTTTTGGCGTGTGCTATACTAGGCGCCGCACAATACTTTGACATAATGCATTAATGTTTAGAGAGTTTAGCATGTTTGAAGGTTTAATCGAAAAGCGCATTGCGCGCAATACCGAAAAGATAATTTCATTAAAAGAGGAGACGGAAGCGATGTCTTGGAACCGCGTTGTAGAAATTGCCCAGCGCTTATGCCAGCTTGATATAAGCGAAGAAGTGACCGATATGGCACAAGAGTTAATGGGTATAGCGCATAGCAATACTTCTCTTGAGGCGCATCTTGGGTTTACGCCTCCTCGTCTCAATGAGCAGACTACTGCTTCGGGTATGCGCCCAATATATGATGACGATAATACTCCTTTTATCCTTGACGCCGAAAAAGCTGACTTGCTCGAAAAGCCTCTTTTTGACGATGAGAATATGCCAAAAGATCTTATTTCGGATTACGCGAAGACATCTGCGGAGGATATTTTTACGGAAAAGGTTTCTCCCGAGAGTACTTTTGATAGTGAGTTGAGCGCGTTTTTGGGGGAGGAGGAATCAGACAAAGTGAGTGTGGTCGTTAAAGCTCCAAGGGCCGAGTCGCTTACGCCCGTCGTAGAACCTGTGTCTGCACCAACTGCAGAATCTGTGCCTGTACCAGCTCCCGCTCCTGCGCCTGTGTCAGCTGCTACGCCAGTACCAGCCGAAGAGCCTGTAATCACTCCAACCGCAGAACCTGCACCTGTACCAACCGCAGAATCTGCACCTGCACCAACTGCAGAATCTGTGCCTGTACCAGCTCCCGCTCCTGCACCTGTGTCAGCTGCTACGCCTGCACCAGCCGCACAACCCTCAATCACTCCAGCCGCAGAACCTGCATTTGTACCAACTCCCGCTCCTGCGCCAGCACCAGCGCCTACTGATGCTGATGCTGC
>CAYNWQ010000166.1:0-3978 GCA_964400955.1 uncultured Gordonibacter sp.
GTTATTGTGTATTTCATCCGACAGAGCCGCGCTGTGTTGGCTTTATCGTGAAACGCCCCGATCTCTTGTGGATGTTTCGCCGCAAAGACAAGTTTGTTGCCATTGATGGCTATGATTTTGAGGACGGACGCATTGTTATACACAATGATTCAGAGGCTTGTGACAAGGGTGCTTGCAAACATCTAGGCATCAACTATGACGAATGCGTACTGTGGGTTGGCATGCCTGTCATGACACAAAATGGCACGTCATTTGGCGTGGTGGGCTCAGTCTCTTTTAATCCCATCACCGGCAAAGTTGCATCTCTTGAGACTTCATCAGGCGCAACTTCAAACGCCCTTCTGGGTAAACGAACCATCCCAGTTGCGCACATTAAGGGCTTCAAGCGGGGTATAGGTACGGCACTCGCGCTACAGGGCAGTGCGGGAGCTGAGCTCGACGAGGGGCAAGAAGCTGAGCTTGGCGCTATTTTGGTCGACGATGAAGCAGCAGAAATTGACGCTGAAGGTGGTCTTGCTGAAAAGGCAGGTAAAGCAACGGCTGTTGCAAAAAACAAAGCACAAAACACTGTTGACAAGGTAAAACCAACGGTCAATAAAGCTACAAAAGCTACCGGACGTGCCATAAACAAAGGAGCCTATGCAACGGGCAAACAAATCGGCAAGGCTAAAGGCATGTTTTCGGCTTTCAAAGAGGAGTACAACAAGGCGCGTCATGACGACTAAAGATTTGCATATCAAAGAAAAGGCTCAAGAAAAGACTCACGAGGAAGTGAGCGTGCATGGGCACAAAATGGAAATGGGAACCATTTTCAAGTTTGCAGGACTCATTGCTTTTTTCCTGCTGATGATTTTGACTTGTGTGCTCGTATGGCCTTACGTGCATGGGCTTTTCGAAGAGGGCGGGCTCGATCTCATCATCGAAAAAGTGCGCAATGCTGGTCCTGTCGGATTTCTTATCTTGCTTGGTATGCAATTTTTGCAAATCGTGGTTGCATTTATACCGGGTGAAGTGGTGCAAATTGCAGCAGGCATGTTGTTTGGGCCATGGCTTGGCGCTTTGCTTGTGTTGCTAGGATGCGTTTTATCGAGCGCCTTTATTTTTGTGCTGGTTCACAGACTCGGTGCTCCCTTTGTGCAGAGTATGGTCCCGGAAAAATACCTTGACAAGTTCGATAAGTTTGAGGAAAGCGGCAAACTCAACATCATTGTTTTTATCTTGTTTTTGATTCCTGCGATGCCAAAAGACGTGTTTACGTATCTGGTTCCTTTGACCAATATGCGCATGCGTACTTTTCTTATCCTCTCAAATCTCGGGCGTATTCCGGGTATCTTGGTTTCTACCTATGCAGCCGACCAGCTCATGGAGGGACGCTTTTTCGAAAGCGCCGTCATATTTGGCGTTGCTGCAGTTATTGCGGTTATCGGCATCATTTTCCGCGGACGCATTATGCAGTTCGTTGACAGCCATTCGAAAAAGCACTAATTGATTGCACGTTAGCCCGTGCCTTCGAGCTGCTTTATGGCAAATTTTTACAAATCCATTTCGATTTAATAACATCGCGTGAACAAGCTATGCAAACGTTTACAAAACCATGACGTTTTCGCTCGTGAGTCGTCTTTGTAGCTACTATGGTTGCGTTCACATTATTTGCTATGTTGAGGTGACTTGATATGGATACAACTAATACACAAGATACTGTTTCAAATACTAACGTAGATGAGTTGGCAGCCGCCGAGGCTGATCTTGCAGCTGCGCAGGCGCGCCTTGATGCGCTTAAGGCAAAAGCTAGCGCAGACCAAGCTGCCCAACCTGCGCAAGCTGCACAAAGCGCTCAGCCTAATTATCAGGCGCAAAGCGGGTCGGCAGCGTCTGTTCAGCCCAATCCGTCCGCCCAAGCAAATCAGCAGCCCTACCAGCAGCCCTCTTATGCTTATACTTACCAACAACAGGCATACACCTACCAGCAGCCCACACAAGCACCCTCCAACCAGAGCGCTTATGCGCAGCCATCCACTTATTCCAAAGACCACGTCGCTGCAGGCTTGCTCGCTATTTTCCTTGGGGCTTTAGGTATCCATAAGTTTTATTTGGGTTACAATACTCCGGGATTCATTATGCTTGCTATCACGGTAGCGGGAAGTGTATTGACCCTAGGTCTTGCTTGCGTCGTGATGGAGATTATCGCTATCATCGAAGGTATCATGTATCTCACCAAATCACAGACTGAGTTCGAGCAAATGTATGTCTTTAACAAAAAAGAGTGGTTTTAGCCTTTAGTTTAGAGTTTCGCTCGCGTTACGTCCGCAGTTTGCGTTCGATCGTGCTTCGGTCGACCGTTCGGCCGGTGTTTTAGGCATTATTCCAATTTAGGAAAAATTATATGTAAGAATATTCTTGACGCTGAATAATAAGCGGGCTATACTGCTCACTAGTGATAGCGAACTCTCCTCGTTTCACTCGTCCAAAGACAGGCTGCCTCCCCCGCAGTCTGTCTTATTTTTTAGTCTCAATGCCAAAAATATGCGCTAAATTAGACACACTTTTTGAAACATAACCCAATTGCAAAGGACCAATAACTTTACGCCGTCCTTCTTTCAAATATTTATTGACATCTAAGAATAAACGTGTTAGTTTCATGCGTATCTAGACGAGGGAAATTAAAAGGGGAGCTCTCTGCCGCGCGTAATTGGCGGATGGTTGTCGCTTGCTCTGACAACAGAAGGGAGATAGTCGTGAAAAGAGGTAATTCTATAAGTAAAAGAAAAATTTTATTTGACTCGCTGGTTTTATGTGTGGCTCTTTGCTTAATTGCGACGCTTACGTATAAACCACCATTGGCTTTTGCGGACGAGGTAGAGTATCCGGGGGTGCCTATCGAGAGTCTTGCAAGTGATGAAGTTGTTGACGTGATATCTGGTGATAATGTTTTGGATGAGGCAACTCCTAGTTCATATTATTCCAGCTATATTACCAGCGTTAAAGATCAGGGAAATCTTGGAACCTGTTGGGCTTTTGCGTCGGTTGCCGCTATGGAGGCTAATGCAAAAAAGAAAGGTATTACCTCCCCTGATGGAACAGAGCCTGACTTTTCCGAACTAGCACTTTCGTGGTATACGGGCAATAGTGCTGGTTCGGGCGGAGGTGTCCCGTCTTATGCTGGTGTTCAAGCTATGAAATGGGCAGGGCCTGTCTGGGAAAACGGCTTATACAATGGATTTTTACAAGCCTACAATACAAGCGAATATCCAAGTGAAAGTACTTTTACTGATGAGTATGCTACTAATAGAGATGCGGTGCATATTCAGGGCATGCGTTTGTTAAATAGCTCAGATACGTCTCACGTTAAGTCTCTTGTTTATGAAATGGGAGCTGCTGTATTAAGACTAAATTGGAATAGCAGTTGGTTTAGTACATCAGCTGGCAGTGATGGTCGTTATGCCTACAATGCGACAACTACTTCAGATAGTGGACATTCTGTCACTATTGTCGGTTGGGATGACAACTTCTCACGCTATAACTTTAACGAGTCTTGCAGGCCCTCATCAAATGGAGCTTGGCTGGTAAAAAACAGTTGGGGAGCAAGTTCCTCCAAAGCATATTTTTGGGTTTCTTATGAAACCACATTGCGAGGGGATTTTAATGTGGTGTTTTTTGATGTCGATACGGTTCTAGATTACAGCGATATTCAACAGGTTGGACGAGGGAAGACGGACGCGCTTCCTTCTTACACTATAGGGTCGTATAGCTCTTCGGCTAATGTCTTTGAAGCACCCGATGACGGTGAGCTTGCTGCAGTTAGTATTTATTCATTTGCCGGGAATCTAACTTATACGATAGATGTTTACACTGACATCCCATCAGGAGGAAATCCTGAGAGTGGTACTCTTGTAACAAGTGGTTCAACTTCGCATACTCAAACAGGTACCAAAGTATATCCCGGATATGAAACAATTGATTTGTCTTCTGCAATTGCGC
>CAYNWQ010000167.1:0-3972 GCA_964400955.1 uncultured Gordonibacter sp.
CAGCGATTTTCTGAATCTCGTGGGAAGTACGGAAACCGTCAAAGAAATTGATGAATGGCACCTTGCCCTTGATGGCAGAAAGATGAGCTACTGCAGACAAGTCCATAACCTCTTGCACGTTGCCTTCGGCAAGCATAGCAAAACCCGTCTGGCGACATGCCATCACATCAGAGTGATCGCCAAAAATATTGAGCGCATGCGTTGCAACCGTACGCGCGCTGACATGAAACACGCTCGGCAGCTGCTCGGCAGCGATTTTGTACATATTAGGAATCATAAGAAGCAGACCCTGAGAGGCAGTATAGGTAGTCGTAAGCGCACCTGCAGCAAGTGAACCATGCAAAGCACCTGCAGCACCGCCCTCTGACTGCATTTCGCATACTTTCACGCTCGTGCCAAAGATGTTTTTCTTTCCAGCAGCCGACCATTGATCGACAAAGTCAGCCATAGGGCTCGACGGCGTAATGGGATAAATGCCTGCTACCTCAGTAAACGCATAGGAGACATAGGCTGCGGCATTATTGCCGTCCATTGATTTGAATTCTCTCGTCATACAGCTCTCCTTTTCTGTGGGGTTTCTCCTCTTGACGCGCATATATAAGCTGTGCGCACAGATAATACGAGAGCTATCTTAGCAGGCAAAGTCACTTCAACGCGCCGGCGCAACGAGGCAAAACGAGCAAGCGCCAAACAAATGCGGCAAGCGGAGGAGCGTGTGTAAGCCTTATGAAGGAGATACGAAAGAGCAGCGAGCATACAGCGCGGCACATTCACTCCCGGCACTCCTGGCACCCTCGCCCTCGCAACCTTCAAGCCTTAGGTCCAGAAAAGCGCCGTCTCTATGATGTCGAGATAGGCCCAGTCATACACATCAGAATACCAACCCGTCTCGGGCACAAAACAAAGCAGCGTAGAGTAAAGCACGCTGAGCACCACAAGTACCAGCAACACGCGCGTGAGCGCACTGCGCGCAGGCGATGTCCATGAGAGATTTTCGTTTGCGATAAAGACGAGCAACACGCAAGCTGCCAAAAACATAAAGCTAAAATCAGCGTAGTAGCGCTGTAAAATGCCAGCCATCTCTGCGTCAAGCAGAGCAACCACCACACCCATCGCAAGCAAAACGATGACCACACCCATGATGGTGCGGGTCGAGCGCGACTTCATGCGCATACGCAGCAAGCGCGGCGCGAAAGGCAGCACCCACAAAAGAGGCAGACACGCAAAGATGCCGCCAAACGTAGCTTCTTTGATGGTTTGTCCCATATAGGTCGTATCAAAACTCACTGCTTGCAAAAATGGGAAAACCCCTGTTGTAGCCGGAGCTTGGATAAAGTAAGCAAAGAGCGCCGGCGCGAGACGACCAAGATTCATGCCTCGTTTGGTCATATCGTTAACGGTAAGATTGTAGTTTGCACCAAAATCAAGCGGCGAGCCAAAACGCGCTTTGTTGTACCACATAATACCTGCGGCCACTATGATGTAAGGCGCAAGCAGACAAGCAAACTCACGCGCACCACGCAGCGTAAGGATGCGTTTTTTAGTAATGTAGGTGCGCCAGAAAAGCGGAAACGCCAAAAGCGAAAGCGCAAGCAGCTGCGGGCGACATCCTGCCACAAGTGCCATACACAGAGAGCCCGCCAGATAATAGCGCCCAGGATTGAGGGATGCGCGCCCACGCATCCACAGATAAAGCCCCCATACAGAAAACGCGAGGCCACAGGCGATAGGCAGCGAATAAAACGTCGGAAATTTCAGCAAGTACAATATACCGCAGCACCCCACAAGAGGGATTTGCAAAAGCAGATAGAGGCCAAGGCTTACCCGCTTAAAGTGATAGCGCGCAAAGCGGTCAAGCAGCGCACTACACCCTAAGATAAAGGCAATGACCGCAAAAAGCACGCCGAGTGCCGTTGGGAAATTGGCACCCGTTATCAAGTAAAACGGCAGATAAAACAACAAAACCGGCACCACGCCAAAGTAGACATAGTAGTGCCCATCATAGTAGGCGACATCAAAAAGATACGACTCCCCTGTTTCTTTTTGCGCCTCATCGCGCGCGCCTTTGTCGTAGGGGTCTGACATGTCTTGGAGCCACTGCGGCGGTTCTTCATCGAGATAGAGCTGACCGTGCGTCATCGCACGAGCAAGCTCGGCATACTGTTGAGCGTTGTCTCCGCCCACCTCGTAGGTGTTCACGAGGCTTTTTCCATCCCAAGAGCCCGAATTGTAGCTTTGTGTAGCTATGCCCACCAGATTTGAGCCCATAAACAAATACGTTGATGCAAGGAAAATCTCTAACGCAACCACAAACACAATAGCAGCTTTTGAGACGCGCGGATGCTCTACCAGATGAATGCGATACATACTTGAGCGCGGTCGGAAAGCATAGATGAGCACAAGCACGCCAACCGCAACTAAAAAGCGTACCCAATTAAACGAAAACGGCGACTTGGCGTTGAGCGTTACGCTAGTAAGCGTAATAGGGTAAGTCGCGTCGTCATTTACTACCTCTATGCGTAAATTGTTGACGTATCCAGTAGTACTAAGATAAATATATTCACTTTGATCTGAGAGTGTCGAAACAGAAACCTCAGGCACACCTACGGTGTATTCCGTCGAGTCAAAATACGTCAGGTGTGCGCTGTCAGTGAACTGGATTTTAAGCTTGAGCACCTGAGCCGTCTGCGTCCAATCAAAGTTAAGCCGCACATTGTGCACCTCAGTATTGAGATTTGAAAACTCCAGCACATGGTCAACCGACGTGAGTTTGTACTGGCCATCTTTTGTTTGCTGCAGCTCAAGTTTGTCATTGAGATTAATAGTATTGTAGTTAAGCGAGCGAAAATAGTTCATGTTAAACAAAAACACTTCCAAAGCAAGCGCTATACCGATGATAACAAGCGCCACACGTACAACGTGCGCAATAAGTTTGCGATGCGGCCGGATGTAGTCAGCGCAGAAATATTGTATGTTTTGTTTAACAGTTGGCATAGCAACGAGGCATTATACGGCATTTTTGCGCTCAATCTCACGACATGCAAACATACAAAAGACCTCCGGCGAAAAAATACGCCGGAGGTCTTAATTTTTGACGATAATTTTTTGAAATGGAACGAGAAACGTTACAGACCGAGCGCCTGCTTTACGTCAGCATAAACCACTTCAGGTGCGCGGTCGCCATCGATAGTCACCAAAAGCTCGCATCCGCGATAGTAGTCGATTAAAGGACTCGTCGATTTTTCGTAAACGTCAAGTCGGTTGCGCACGGTCTCCTCATTGTCGTCGTCGCGCTGATACATCTCGCCTGCGCATTTCGGGCACTGTGTATCAGTAGCCGTACCTATAAAGCCGCACTCTTTGCACATACGACGCGAAGTAAGACGGTTGACGATTACTTCAAAATCAACATCGATGAGCAACGCCGCATCAAGCGGACGTCCCAGCTCAGAGAGCATGGTATCAAGAGCAACAGCCTGCGTGGTCGTGCGAGGGAAACCATCCAAGATAACGCCCTTTTCAGTATCGGGCTCTTGCATACGCTCTTTCATAAGGTCGATAATCAAGTCATCAGGCACAAGGTCGCCTGCGTCCATAAAACCCTTAGCCTTGATGCCAAGCGGTGTCTGATTTTTTACAGCAGCACGCAAAATATCGCCCGTAGAGATATGACATAAACCGCAGTCCTCAACAAGCTTAGCAGCTTGAGTGCCTTTACCAGCCCCCGGCGCGCCCAACAAAACTATGTTCATAGCTTACGTATCCTTTCAAAAAGAAATAAACAACGGGCGCTATTGTATCAGAACGTTTTACAATCAAAGAATCTTCAACAGAAAGACAGCCATTTGTAATGATGTTTACAATATCGTTTGCAAAAGCGCCAACGTTATCACCTACAATGTCGCCTCTCGACTTGACAATAACTATCCAGTTATGAAATAAATTGTTATACCCAGTTATACCCAGTTATAC
>CAYNWQ010000168.1:0-3944 GCA_964400955.1 uncultured Gordonibacter sp.
CTGAAGACACGCTCGCGATACGCCTTAAAGCCGCTCTTTCTGCTGCGGCGCACAAAAAGAATTCTCGTATGCAGCTTGAGCTGCCCGGACGTGTCTGGCTAGAAGCCGGCGAGGGTAGGTCTGCGCAGCATTTTGCTATTACGCTACTTGATGCGCTTTGTGCAGCCCTTGCTCAAACAGACGAAAGTTGCGATTAAATAGCTTGCTTACATAAATTAAATTTCAAAAGGAGCAAATCATGCCACGACCTATGACTATGGCGGAAAAGATTTTAGCTGCTCACGCTCATCTTGATGAGGTGGTCGCAGGTCAACTCATCGAATGCGACCTTGACCTCGTGCTCGCAAATGACGTGACAGCACCCATTGCTATAAGTCAGTTTGAAAAAATCGGTACTTCGCGGGTGTTTGATCCTGAAAAAATAGTGCTTGTGCCTGATCATTACGTACCCAACAAAGATATCAAAAGCGCTATCCAAGCAAAAACTATGCGCGACTTTGCACGTGAGCAAAAAATCACACACTACTTTGAAGTGGGTTGTATGGGTATAGAGCATGCGCTATTGCCTGAAGCTGGCATCGTGGGTGCGGGGGACTTGGTGATAGGCGCTGACAGTCACACGTGTACGTATGGCGCACTTGGTGCTTTTGCGACCGGCGTGGGTTCCACTGATGCAGCGGTAGGTTTCGCAACGGGCAAAGCGTGGTTTAAGGTACCAGAAACCGTGCTTTTCAATATTGAAGGTGAGCTTGCGGTGGGTGTATCTGGCAAAGACATTATCCTTTATATCATAGGGTTGATAGGCGTCGATGGTGCGCTTTATAAAGCTATGGAGTTTAGAGGTTCAGCGATACGCGCTCTTGATATGGATGGGCGTATGACCATCTCAAACATGGCGATAGAAGCAGGCGGAAAAGCCGGGCTCATCGAGGTTGATGAAGTGACGCGTGCTTATATGGATGGTCGAACCGAGCGTCCCTATACTGAGTATCACTCAGATGAAGGTGCGACGTATGCGCGCATTTACGACATAGATGCTGCAAGCATTGAGCCTGTAGTGGCATGTCCTCATCTGCCTTCAAACGTACGCACGGTGCGCGAGGCGCGAGACATCGAGATTGATCAAGTGGTTATAGGGAGTTGTACTAATGGGCGCATGAGTGACATGCGCGCGGCCGCGGATGTGTTGCGCGGCCACAAAGTGCATCCGAGCGTGCGCGCTATCATAATCCCTGCAACGCAGCAGGTGTATCGAGAGTGTATTGATGAGGGACTTGTGAGCGTGTTTTTAGACGCAGGCTGTGTGGTGTCTACGCCTACGTGTGGGCCGTGTCTGGGCGGACACATGGGCGTACTTGCACCGGGTGAGCGTGCGGTTTCTACGACGAATCGTAACTTTGTGGGGCGCATGGGAGATACAACAAGTGAGGTTTATCTCGCCTCTCCTGCAACAGCTGCAGCAAGTGCGGTACTTGGGCACATTGGTTTGCCTGAGGATTTGGTGTGAGGAGATGCGGAAAGTGAAGTCATTGCAAGTAGGTTTGCGCGGTACGCGCGCTTAAGCGTAAGGGAGGCATAAAAATGCACTACAAAGGACATGCGCACGTATATGGACGTGATGTAGATACCGACGTTATTATCCCTGCGCGCTATTTAAATACTTCCGATGCGGACGTGCTTGCGAAACACTGTATGGAAGACATAGATGCTGAGTTTGTCTCACGTGTAAACGCGGGAGATATCATGGTTGCAGGCGAAAACTTTGGCTGCGGCAGCTCGCGTGAGCACGCACCTATCGCTATCAAGGCTGCGGGCATAGACGTTGTCATTGCAAAAAGTTTCGCGCGCATCTTTTATCGCAATGCTATCAATACCGGGCTTGCTATCATGGAGTGCGCTGAGGCAGTGGATAACATAAGCGCGAACGATGTGGTGAGTGTTGATACGGGCTTAGGCGTTATTACAAACGAGACGACTGGTGTGACTTTTCAAGCGAACCCGCATCCTGAGTTTATTCAAGAGATTATTGAGTGCGGCGGGCTTATCGCGCGCACGCAGCAAAAACTTGGAGTAGAGTGCTAGGGTGTGCGTGAGGGTGCCGGTGCGCTAGGATGTGCGTGTACGCAAGTGGTGTGCTAGTGCGTGTGAAGTGCTAGCGTGCAACCGTGAAACACCAGCGTGCGTGCTGGTAGTCAAGCGTACAAAAATCAAGGAGAGGAAAAGCTCATGACTAAAACTTACCAAATATGCCTTTTGCCAGGGGATGGCATAGGACCTGAAATCATCGCACAGGGTGTGCGTGTGCTTGACGCTCTTGGTGAAAAGTTTGACATGCAGTTTTCCTATACCGAGGCGCTACTTGGCGGTTGTGCAATTGATGCATGCGCTACGGCGTTGCCGCCAGAAACCATTGCGTGTGCGAAAGCAGCCGATGCGGTGCTGCTCGCTGCGGTGGGAGGGCCTGCTTGGGATACGACTGACCCGGATGCACCGCGCCCAGAGCAGGGGCTTTTAGGCATACGTAAAGAGCTCGGGCTTTATACCAACTTGCGACCTGTGCAGATTTTCCCTGCGCTTGCACATGCGAGTACACTAAAACCTGAGGTGGTTGACGGCGTTGATCTCGTGCTTGTGCGCGAGTTGACAGGCGGCCTTTACTTTGGTGCTCGTGGGCGTTTTTATGACGAAGAAGGTGCGGGCGCGCACGGTGCACGCGGACAGCGTGCATTTGACACCATGGAGTATCGCGAGTATGAAGTCGAGCGTATAGCACACCAAGCTTTTCGTGCAGCGCGCCAAAGACGCAAAAAAGTAACCAACATCGATAAGGCAAACGTGCTTGAGACAAGCCGCATGTGGCGTGAAATCGTTCATCGCGTACACGAACAATACCCAGATGTCGAGCTGGAAGACTTGCTGGTAGATAACGCTGCTATGCAGTTGGTGAGTAGACCGGCAAGCTTTGACGTGCTTGTGACCGAAAACATGTTTGGCGACATCTTATCCGACGAGGCTGCACAAATTACCGGTTCTTTAGGCATGCTAGCATCAGCAAGTCTCGGAGACAAATATGCGCTCTATGAGCCAACTCACGGTAGTGCGCCCGATATCGCAGGGCAAGGCATTGCAAACCCGCTTGCGCAAATACTCTCTGTTGAGATGATGCTGCGCTATAGCTTTGACGCGCATGCTGCTGCAGACGCGCTGCGACGCGCGGTTACGGCGGTACTCGATGAGGGTTGGCGTACGGCAGACATAAAGGATGCATCTACTCGGGCAGAACAAGTGGTAGGCACTGCCCGCATGGGCGAACTTGTGGTCGCACATCTCTAGCTCGTCGTTGCGCACCTCTAGCTTAATCTACCCTTTTAGGGCTTCTGTACTCTTGCTTTTATGTAAGGAGTACAGAAGCCCTTTATTTTTTCCCATCTACGTTTCGTGTGATATACTAGGTGCTTGCAAAAACGGTCGCGGCATACCGGTATCGTTGTAGCTTGGGTGCTCTAGCGGTAGCGAGATGCTCGCAAAGACACACCTGTGCAAGTAAAGCAGATAAGTTGGAAAGGCTTGTATGGTAAATATACCGAGTCCGGCAATTTCTATTGTAGGCAGACATAATTCAGGCAAAACAACGCTTATCGAAAAGCTCATTGCCGAACTTACTGCGCGCGGTCTTGATGTGGGTAGCGTTAAGCATCATAGTCACGTGGGTTTTGATATTGATATTCCCGGAAAAGACTCTTACAGACATCGAGCGGCGGGCGCGAAAGAAACCGTTATCGCTTCTCCCGGTCTGATGGCGCGTATAAAGACTATCGAGGGCGAGGTCGAGTGCGACGAGATTGTGCAGTCTATGCCCGGGCATGACATTGTCATCGTGGAAGGCTATCGCAAAAGTGGCCTGCCTACTATTGAGATTATGCGCGCGGCAAACGACGCAGACT
>CAYNWQ010000169.1:0-3931 GCA_964400955.1 uncultured Gordonibacter sp.
CCACTCTCTATACCCACATCGCTTTCTGCAAAAGCCTGGATACTGTTTGCATGACTCGGCCACAGGCTGCAGCCAAGCACAAGCAACAGGGCCAAAAACACCTTCATCACTTGCCAGCGCCTGCGCACACTACGATTTGTATCTATCCCACTGAGCTGTTTCATTGGTCTATTACCTTTCTCTTTGTAAGCCGCTCCCTTTTTGCGACTTTTCCTTACCTACATGGTAAAAAGGTAATCAACTACTTTGTTGTCACAACTCCACTACTTTGTCTTTCTCTCGTCTATAAAAATTCGCTCGATTGTCATTTGCACGTCTATAAAAAATAGCTACTTTGTCAGTGGTAATCACATCAAAAGTAGCTACTTTTTCGCATAAACCTTGCGTCTTTCAATCGCGATTCTATCGCGGTTCTATCACAGTTCAATCGCGAATCTATCACCGCAGGTCAAAGACGCAAATATACCGTTAAATTGCGCGTGGACGCAAATCTCAACCTCACTAAATTGCAGACTTTAGCTCGCTGCACGAGTGTGGAAAACTCTATCTTCCGCCCGTCCACAAACCTCAGCCTTCGCTTAATCGATGGCTTCGGCCTCGTATCCTGCTTCCACAATGGCCGCAACGAGCACATCAGTCGCAACATCATTTGCAAGCATAGCCTTAGCCGTCCCCGCGTCAAGATCAACTATTGCCTCGTTTACACCCTCCACGCCCTCGAGTGCGCGTTTAACGTGAGCAACGCAATGTTGACACATCATGCCTTCTACCTTAAAGTTTTTCTCCATGACTGTTTCCTTTCTTTCGTAGGACAATTTTTCTGTATGACCATTCTCGCCGGATACGACGTCACACACCTCTTTTTGGTTTGAGTCAAGCTCTGCATGCGGCGCTTCCCCGCTGTCGAGCGCTTCCCCGCTGTCGAGCGCCTCACCAGACCCACCGTCACATATCTCTTCGCACTTCTCAGCACGCTTCGGCTGCCAACGACGCAAGCGCAAAGCATTACTCACCACACAAACCGAACTTGCAGACATTGCGGCAGCAGCTATCATCGGGTTAAGCGTAATACCCGCCCACGACAGAACACCCGCCGCCACAGGGATACATATCGCATTATAAATAAGCGCCCAGAACAAGTTTTGCTTGATATTGCGCAGCGTCGCACGCGAAAGACTGATAGCGGCACTCACATCGCATAAGTCGCTATGCATCAACACGATGTCTGCGCTTTCTATCGCGATGTCAGTACCTGCCCCAATAGCAATGCCCACATCTGCTCGAGCAAGCGCTGGCGCATCGTTGATGCCGTCACCCACCATAGCAACTCTGCCTGCGTCTGCCAGATTGCGGATTTCGCGCTCTTTGTCTTGTGGCAACACACCCGCTACCACACGCTCGCAACCCACCTGCCGCTGTATAGCGCGAGCCGTGCGCTCATTGTCACCCGTCAACATGACGGTCGATATGCCCATATCACGCAGCTGTTTGATAGCGGCAGCACTCGTAGGCTTTACCACATCAGCTACCGCAATGATGCCAAGCAGCTGCCCATCGCACGCAAAATACAACACGGTCTTTCCGTCGTCAGCGAGCGCCTCAACTTGCGTCTGATGCGCAGATAAATCCATATCCGTACTCTCCATCATGAGCGCGTTGCCTGCAAGGCAGAGCTTGCCGTCGATACTGCCGCGCACGCCCTGTCCGGGCACCTGGGAAAACTCCTCCACCTCGCGTGCTGCGACACCGGCAGCTTTCGCATATTTCACGACGGCACTTGCAAGCGGATGCTCGGATTTTTCCTCTAGCGACAGCGCGAAAGACAAGAGTGACTCAAGCGCGTCACTTTCATGAGTGGCGTCACTTGCACCCTCAGCATCATCCTCGCTCAATTCCCCAAGAGCTGCACCGTCCTCGTGAGCGCTCTCGCACAGACCCTCATCACCCGGTACAAAAACGTCTGTCACCTGCGGCTCACCTTGCGTGATAGTGCCTGTCTTGTCGAGCACCACAGTGCGCACACTATGCGCCGTTTCAAGCGCTTCAGCCGATTTCACCAAAATGCCGAAAGTGGCGCCGCGACCCGTGCCCACCATGATGGCGGTGGGGGTCGCTAAGCCCAGCGCGCAAGGGCACGAAATAACAAGTACCGTTATCGCATGGTTAAGCGCCACAGAGATATCCCCCGCCACAAGCATCCATACCGCAAAAGTCACAAGCGCGATGCCTATAACCACCGGCACGAAAACGCCTGCTATCTTGTCGGCCACTTTTTCAATAGGAGCCTTTGAACTTGTAGCCTCATCCACCAACCTGATAATGCCCGCAAGCGTCGTATCGGCGCCCACGTGCTCGGCTCTCATAACAAACCATCCCGAGCAATTGAGCGTTGCCCCAATCACCTGCGCGCCGGTGCTTTTTTCTACCGGCACGCTTTCGCCCGTGATGACCGATTCATCTACCACGCCCGTACCTTCGATAACCACACCGTCGACTGGCACGCTCTCTCCCGCGCGCACCACGAGCATATCGCCCACGCGCACGCCTGCAACCGGCACCTGTTTTTCTACACCATCTATTAGGCGCGTTGCTGTTTTAGGCGAGAGGTCCATGAGAGAGGTAATCGCGTCGGTCGTTTTTCCTTTCGCACGCGCCTCGAGGTATTTTCCCACCGTGATAAGCGTAAGTATCATGCCTGCCGAATCGAAATACAGCATACTGTGAGCCGTGTGATATGCGTACGTAGCGTCGCTCTGACCAAGTGCTATGCCGATAGCATAAAGTCCGCACACGCCATAAATAGTCGAAGCAGTCGCGCCGAGAGCAACAAGCGTATCCATGTTAGGCGCCCCGTGAAAAAGTGATTTGAACCCAACACGGAAAAATTTGAAGTTGATAAACACGATGGGCAACAGCAACAAAAACTGCGTAAAGGCAAACGTAAACACATTTTCAGCGCCCAAAAATACCTCGGGCAAAGGCCAACCAAACATGGCACCCATAGACAGGTAAAACAATGGGATGCAAAAAATGAAGGAAACGATGAGTCTCATGCGCACGGTCTTTGCTTCTTTGGCAGCGAGGTTGGTGGGGGCAGCCGCGCCTGGCATGCCCACGCCTGGCATGCCCACGCCTGGCACGCCCGCGCCTGCACCCGCGCCCACGTCACCAGCACCTAGCGCGCCTGCAACTGCAGCGCCACTTGCGCCTCTGGCACCTAGCGCACCTGCGGTGCCATCGACACCCGCACCAGCACCTGCAGCGCCGCCAGATCCCCCTGTCGGCGCGCCCGCACGCGGATAAGCTCCATAACCCGCCTTATCCACCGCCGCGCATATCGCTGCTATCGTGTCTGGGCTGCCATCAAAATCGACCTCCATGCTATTTTTCAGCAGGTTTACCGAAACCTGGTTTACACCCGCCACCTTTGCCGTTGTCTTTTCCACACGCGCCGAGCAAGCCGCACACGTCATACCGCTTACGTCAAAAGTCTGTTTCACTGATTGCCCCTCACCACAAGCCTACCAACTTGCTATCCTGTCAACTTGCTATCCTGCGAGCCTACTATCGCGCAAATCGCTTGATGAGCTGCACGACTTCGTCTATCACTTCATCGTTGCCACGTCTCACCTGCTCTACTACGCAAGTTTTCAAATGGTCTTGCAAAAGCATGCTCGACACGCTGTGGATAGCGCTTTCTGCAGCTGCGAGCTGTATGAGCACATCTCCGCAATATCGATTGTCATCGAGCATGTTTTTCACTCCATTGAGCTGGCCAATTGCGCGATTCAGACGCTTTTGTAAATCGGCCTGAAATTCCACACTTCGCGGTGTTTCTTTATGATGACAGCAACAAGAATTTTGCGGTGCGCTTTCTGCACCTTCTGCGCCTTCTGCGCCTTCTGCGCCTTCTATACCTTCTGTACCTTCT
>CAYNWQ010000170.1:0-3924 GCA_964400955.1 uncultured Gordonibacter sp.
TTTACGATGTCGTCGTCAAAAATACATGCGCTGTCAAGCTCACTGCATTTTCCACATGCGACACAATCGCGCACGGTGCCGGTGCCGAGGTTTAGGGTTTCGGTCTCGATATCATGCGTCTCAAGAGCAGATGCGACTTGTGCAAGTGCAGAAGCAGTATTGCCGCCTTTTCTAGGGCTACCATTTACTAAGAGTACTTTCATGGGTTTTACCTTCTCTCGTCTTTTGGTAATCTTTGCTGTGCGTGATTATACGTTTTGCTTGTGGGGTGTGTGCGTATTCATGTAAATTGAGCATTATAATCGCGCATATTATTTAATTTGAGTGAGATGGATACGATGACAGAAGTAGCAATCTAGCAGCGAGAGTAATAGGCAAAGTGATGGATACTGTGGCAGAGGCAGTGACAAATAAGAGAACAAAAAACGACGCTCATCTTGCATACGATGAGCAAGGGTGTGCGCTTATTGGTAAAGACATGGAGCTGCGTTGCGACTTTGCGCATATGATTTCGCGCCTTGCCCCTGACCGCCTAGCACGTGAGTTATTGGTGCGTGCAGCTAAAGTGAAAGGTGTAGAGAAGCCTGTTGCAATAGATGCTACGGCAGGTTTTGGCGAGGACGCGTTTTTATTGGCCGCGGCGGGCTTTAAGGTTTTCATGTATGAGCGAGACCCTATGATAGCAGCTCTTTTGCGTGATGGACTTGTCCGTGGAGCAAAAGATGAGCGCCTCGCGCAAGTGGTTTCGCGTATGACGCTAGTAGAAGAGGATAGTATCGTCGCACTCAATTTCCACGCGCAGAGCGCAGCTACCGCTAGTCTAGACATCGCCAATCCGGACGTATCTAGCCCGGCTACATTTGGTTTGGGTGCGTCTAATCTGGGTGGCATTAATTCGAGTGTCGTCAGTTTAGGTATTTCCAACCTGTCTGCGCATAATCCAGCAACCCTAAAGCCTGACGTGATTTATCTCGACCCTATGTTTCCAGCACGCACGAAAAGCGCGGCTGTAAAGAAAAAGTTCCAGCTCCTTCATGAGCTTGCAAGTCCCTGCACACAAGACGAAGCGAGCGAGCTACTAAGTGCCGCCATTGCAGCCGCCCCTCGGAAAGTGGTAGTAAAACGTCCTGTTCATGGCGAGTATCTCGCAGGCATCAAGCCGAGCTACACCATCGCGGGCAAATCCATACGCTACGATTGCATCATCCCTGCAAACTATAAAAGGTAAGCAGTTGCTAATCTCGGAAACGTCTGCGTGCTCTAGAGGCTCGGCAGGCTCAGCGAGTGAGTCATTTGTTCCAAAAATAATTCAAGCGAGCGGTTGCGGTCGCCTGTACGATAAACCGCATAAATCGAAAAGAGCGCATCGTCGTCAACAAGGGGGATGCAGCGGTATGTCTTCATGCGGGTAAAAAGCTGCCCGGTAAGTGCTGACTGTGACAATATCATGATGCTATCATCTAGGTTAACAAGCGAGTAATCGAGCCCCGGCTGCATGAGAGCCGGGCGAGTTTTTGGTGTGTAGCCATGAGCTTGGCATACCGCTTCGATATGGTTCCAGCCCCAAGCAAAATATGGCCCCGAGAGTTTGATGAAGGTTTCATCTGCGAGGTCTGTCATGCTTAGCTCGTCTTTTTTGGACAGAGGGTTGTCGATCGGCACAACTGCAACAAAGTGGTCATCAAAAAGCGGCATTCTCGAAAATTGCTCGCCACTTTTTGCGCGCTGTGTGCTGTCTTCATAGGTAAATACGAGGTCAACCTCTTTTTTCTCGAGCAGTTCATCAAAGGGACGAGAAAGTGTTTGATTATAGGTACATGAGACGCTTTGCCCGTTGTCTTTGTGTGAGAGAGTCGATGAGATAATCCAGAGTACCCGCGGGTTTTGCAAAAGCCCACCTATGCGCAAAAGAGGCAGACTTGCGAGACTTTTAACGTGTTTGCGCATAGCGCGATATTGATCGCACAAAGGGATGGCGTCTCTTAAAAGCGCATGTCCTGCTTGCGAGAGTTCCACGTTGTGTCTATCGCGGTCAACGAGCTGCGCGCCAAACTCGCTTTCGAGTGAAGCAAGGTGTTTGCTCAAAGCAGGCTGCGTGATATTGCAGCGCCTTGCTGCTTCAGTAAAACTTAAGCATTGCCCAAGTTCTATGAATTCTTCTAAATACTCTATATGCATCTGTTATCCCTTTTTGGAATATCCAATATACCTTTGCCAGACAACGGTACTCACATTGGAATTTCCGTTATCCCCGCTAGACATTGTATAACTTTAATCGCAGGGGAATAGCGGCGCAAGTCAAAAAATACTTTCGCGTTGATATTCCAAACTACTATGAAAGGGGGTATGTATGGGCAAACTATCAATCACTCGCCGTACGCTCACTAAAACTCTTGCGGCAACCATTTGTGCGACCGCGCTTAGCACAACAGGTGCGTCTGTTCTGTCGACGCAACAAGCTTGTGCAGAGGAGACCGAAAATGTTACACGCGTGCGCAGCAGCTGTCGTGGCTGCGGCAAGATGGAGTGCGGTGTGTGGGTGACGGTGCAGCAAGGGCGCGTCGTAAAAATCGAAGGAGACGAGTCCTGCCCATCAAATCGTGGACACTCCTGTCCAAAATCACAAGCGTCACTACAAGCAGCTTATCATCCTGATCGCATCCTGTATCCTATGAAACGCACGGGCGCAAAAGGTGAAGACCCGGGCTGGCAACGCATCAGTTGGGATGAAGCTATCAGCACCTGTGCAACCAAATTTCAAGAGCTCAAAGACAGCTATGGCGGTGAGTCGATGGTGTGCTTTGGTGGCACCTCGCGTGTGTGGTGTATGGGTTCTTATGGTGACCTCAAGCTTTTGTTAGATACGCCAAATGGCTTTTTGGGTTATCAGATCTGCAAAGGTCCTCGCCACATGGCCGAATTGCTTACCGACGACATGGGCTCTAACTGGATGGAAACAGTCATGCAGCCAAAGGTGTATGTGCAATGGGGTACGGCTTGCGAGTACTCAAACTACGACGATAGTTGCCGTACGGTCGTTGACGCTTCACAGCGCAGCGCTGCACACATTCTCATCGATCCAAGACAGGGTGCTTTGGGTAAAGAGGCTGATTATTGGCTCAATATACGCCCCGGTACTGACGGCTATATCGCGCAAGCGTGGACAAATATAGTTATCGAAAATGAACTCTACGACGATTTATATGTCAAGCGCTGGACTAATGCTCCGTTTTTGTTTAGCAAAGATGTCGAGCCGTCGGGAGGATATGTGATGGAAGGCGGCGAGGGTGTGCATCTCTCAACGCGCCTGCTCAAAGAGTCAGATATCAAACAAGGCGGTTCGACTCGTCGCTTTATGGTGTGGGATAATCTCGCGGGTACAGACGATGAGCATCCTCTTCACGAAAATGATGCTACGGGACATTTGACCTATTTTGATGCTGACGAGTGTTTGTGGGAAGGCGAAACCTATCAGATGCCGACCACTGGCTTTACCGTAGAACAGCCTGAAGCCTCTTCTGGTACTGCATCAGCATGGTTTCCTGACCCGACGCCTTTTAATCCTGAAATCGATCCGGCGCTCTATGGTGAGTTTGAGATCACGCTTGCCGATGGCACAGCTACTAGCGTGCAACCTGTATGGGATATGTATGCGCAGCGCTGCGCTGAGTACACGCCCGAGCGTGCAAGTGAGCTTACGGGCGTAGACGCGCAGCTCATCGAGGATGCATGCCTTACATGGGCGACGCGTATCGACCCGCGCTATGGCAATGGCGGGCTGCATTTTCAGCTGGCGACTGACCAAACGGGCAACTCAACCCACCTTGTGCGTATGCTTATGATTTTGTCCCACATTACCGGTAACTACGACACGCCAGGCGGCAATCGTGGTGAGACAAAAGCCCAAGTAGAAGCTTCACCTGG
>CAYNWQ010000171.1:0-3916 GCA_964400955.1 uncultured Gordonibacter sp.
TAGCCCAACTTACGAAAGTTGGGCTTGCCGAGCGCATAGATTACAAGCCTTCGCAGCTTTCTGGTGGACAACAGCAGCGCGTTGCTATTGCGCGAGCACTTGCGATGGACCCACATGTGATGTTGTTTGATGAGGCGACGAGTGCACTAGACCCTGAGCTTGTGCGCGACGTGCTTGGCGTCATGAAAGAGCTCGCGCGTGGCGGCATGACCATGATAGTGGTGACGCACGAAATGGGCTTTGCGCGTGATGTGGCTGATCGCGTTATCTTTATGGATGGCGGCGTTATCGTTGAGCAAGGCTCACCCGATGAGGTGTTTGATCACCCGCAGTCCGACCGTACGAAAGACTTTTTGGGGCACATCGCTTAAGGGGCTGTGCGGCTGTTTATGCGCGCTTGGTCTAGCCTTTTCGCACGGCGACGGGTGCGGCGTTTTTGCGCGTGCAAAGGGTGCGCATGGGCAGCAATGCAGGCGTGCGGCGTTTTCGCACTAAGCCTAGCTTTCTTTACTAAAACTTTACATTGGCAAAACATTCCTCAGATGTTACCTCTCTAGACTAGCTCTAGATTAGGATAACTGTGCCTTATTTTGACGCAGTTAGACAGCGTCCTTATAGATAAAGGAGACTCTGAGGGCATATGGACATCGCAACTATTGTGGTTGTTGGGCTTGTTATCGCGACAGCGCTTGTTTTCGATTTTACTAATGGTTTCCACGACACCGCCAATGCTATGGCGACTTCTATCGCCACAGGCGCGCTCAAGCCAAAGACGGCGGTCATCGCAGCTGGTACGCTCAATCTAGTGGGCGCTTTTTTATCTACTGAGGTTGCAAAAACTATATCCGGTGGCATAATCAATGAGGCTCAGGTTGCAATAGGAGCTGAGTTTATATTTGCGGGACTTGTTGGAGCTATTTTGTGGAATCTTATCACGTGGCTAGTGGGTCTGCCTTCGAGTTCTTCGCATGCGCTTTTCGGTGGATTAGTGGGTGCAGTTATCGTGGGTGCTGGTGTTGAGGGTGTCAATTTCTTTGCGGTGCTGACAAAGATATTTATCCCGGCTTTGGTCTCTCCTGTGGTAGCAGGGCTTGCCGCCTTTATTGCGGTAAAGCTCATTTATCTGGTGGTAAAGCACATGGATGAGCACCAAGTGGAAACAGGTTTTAGACACGGACAAACCATCACTGCTTGCTTGGTTGCACTTTCGCATGGTACCAACGATGCACAAAAAACCATGGGTATCATCACTCTTACTCTTATAGCGGTGGGTGTGCAGCCGTCTGGCTCGAGCCCGCTTTTGTGGGTAGTGGCTGTATGCGGCTTGGCTATCGCGCTGGGTACCTATATGGGTGGCTGGCGTGTTATTCGTACGCTTGGGAAAGGCCTTACTGAGATAAGTACACCGCAAGGTTTTGCTGCAGAGGCAGCGAGCGCAACGACGATTTTGGTTTCGTCTCACATGGGCTTTGCGCTTTCAACGACGCAGGTGTGCTCAGGTTCTATTATAGGTACTGGCCTTGGGAAAACGGGCAACAAAGTAAACTGGCACGTGGCCGCGCGCATGTTGGTTGCTTGGCTTGCGACGTTTCCGGCAGCAGGGGTTATGGGAGCTTTGGCTTGTGCGCTTGCAAAGCTCGGGCTTGGCGGCACTGTCGCTGTCGCTTTGATAGCGGTTGCAGCAGCGGGCATCATTTTGATGCTTTCAAAGCGCAATCCTGTTACCTCGTCAAATGTAAACGAGCAGGCAGAGGTAAAGGTGGGCTCAAAGGCGTCGTCTCGGGCGCAGATGCCTGTAGCGGCCTCCATTCAGTCCCAGATATCAGCGGCGCCTTCTGCGCAGTCGCAGATACCTGCAACGACTCCTACCCAGCCCCAAGCAGCTTAAATAAAGCGGAAAAGAGATAATGATGTTACAAGAGATTATTAGTTTCGTGACTGTATTGGTGGTTGCGATTTGTATAGCGAGTGCCGTGAGCGTGTTGTATGCGTTTGGCCTGCGTCTATTGTCGCGCGCAGGCGAGAGCACTTCTGCGGGCGTAGCAATTGGTCTGCATCGCGCACCTGCGCATATCTTCACACGGCTTGCAGCGGCGATGTGTTTTGCGCTGTGTGCAGCCATCGTTATTTTTGCGCTTTGGCTTATGATCCCGGCGTTTCACTAACCACTCTGCATATTGTTTTCCCCACAAAGAATTTTTTTCGAGTTATAGAAAAATACGCGTTTTAGCATAAACTTTATGTAGACAGCTTTGCCTTGCGCGTGAGACAATCCCTGTTGTAATTTGGGCATCCATTGAAATAGGCATCAAGTGAAGCAGCATAAGCTAGAGCGCAACGACCTTTTGTTATATGAGCGCTAGTACTGTTAGAAGTACGGTACTTTGTGCCCGTAAAACTGTCCCACTCCGCTGAGTTTTCTGAAATTAGCCTACTTTTCCTGTGGAAGGACAAACTCGTGTGTGCTTTTTAGCTAGAATAAATGTATTAGTACGCTTGACAAGTGCTGAGTTGTACCGCGCGACGTGTGTAAACGCAAGCGTTTGCATGATATTGCAGGTATAGACCGCAGGTATAATGCCGCAGGTGCACGACGCCACAGTTAAGCTATTTTTGTAAACCTTTCTAAGGAGGATTAACATGCCTACACTCACACGTGATCAGGTAAAGGTTCCCGCTGATGTAATGCCAGAGTCTCGAGAAGAGTACATTGACAACTATCTGAAAGCCACGCGTGGTACAGGTCGTTTGATGCTTTTTGCTTGCGACCAAAAAATCGAGCATATGAACAAAGACTTTTATGGCGAGGGTATCGATATCGCTGATAGTGAGCCAGAGCATCTTTTCAAGATTGGACGCCAAGGCACGATTGGCGTCTTGGCTGGTCAGCGTGGTCTTATCGCTCAGTATGCTGCTGACTATCCAGAGATTAATTATCTGGTAAAGATGAATTCAAAGACCAATCTAGTAAAAACTGCTCAGGATGATCCATACTCACCTCAGCTTTACGATTTGGATGCCGTGCTTGCTATGCGCGAGGCCGGCGTTAACATTGTTGGTTTGGGCTACACTATTTATCTGGGCAGTGAGTATGAGTCAACCATGATGGCTGAGGCCGGCGAGCTCATCGCGCAGGCGCATGCAAATGGCCTGCTCGTGGTTTTGTGGATATATCCTCGCGGCAAAGCAGTGACAGCAGAAAAAGACCCCGACCTTATCGCGGGTGCTGCAGGTGTTGCTCTATGTCTCGGCGCTGACTTTGTGAAAGTTAATCCTCCCAAGCCAGAAGGCGAGGATACTCGTACACCAGCCGAAGCGCTCAAGATCGCTTCCATGGCTTCTGGCCGCACGGGTTTGGTATGCGCTGGCGGTTCTACCGTGGACGCACCGACATTTCTTACGCAGCTTTATGATCAGATTCATGTGGGTGGCGCTTGTGGCAACGCAACTGGTCGTAACATCCACCAGCGCTCCCTTGATGAGGCTGTGCGCTTGACCAAAGCTATCAGTGCTATCACGCTTGCTGATTACACGGTTGAAGACGCTTTGGCAGTATTTAACGGCGAAAAAGACTTCACGCTGTAATTAAGGCTGCAGTTGAGGCTGTAGCTAAGGCTGTAGTTACACCGCAGCTGAGACTGCAGCAGCGAAGGGCTGTATTAACCGGGCATTTACACTACGGGTTCTCGCGCTCGCAAGTGCGGCTTGCAGATGCACAATGGCTGGGTTAGCGCAAATGCGCAACGATTGATTTGATGCACAGTATGCGGAAACTTTCGTGCATTTGTAATTTGTCTCTCGACGTAGCTTGATTGTTCGGTTATACTTTCGCCTTGCGCCCGAGTGGCGGAATGGCAGACGCGGCGGTCTCAAAAACCGTTGTCCAACGACGTGCGAGTTCGACTCTCGCCTCGGG
>CAYNWQ010000172.1:0-3911 GCA_964400955.1 uncultured Gordonibacter sp.
GTGCGCGTATAGGTCGCCGGCATACCATAGGTAAGGCCTGCCGTATCGTCGCCTGCACCCTCTACGCCCTCTACGCCCTCTACGCTCGCCGCACCCTGCGCGTCTACGCTCTCCACGCTCGCCACACCCTGCGCGTCCGCGCCCGCCGCGCTTACAAGCGTGCCTTCGTATTCGGACACAACGCCAAGCACCTCTTGCGAGATCATCTTTGCGTCAGAAAAATCAAGCGAGTCAAACGCTGACCAGAAATCGGTACCACTAGCACTGAGGCTTTTCGGAGGATCCCAACTATCAAGAGGACCGAGCTTGGCCGGCTCATCCCACACAGGAATAGTCTTAGAAAAGAGACAGGTTTGCAACACAAATTGCAGGTTAGCCTCACCCCACAGCATACCATGCAACACATGCTCTGGCGAGCTGCGGTCGATGACGAGCTGCGAAATCACTTTCCCATATCCTCTAAGACCTATGCCAAATATGCCGCGCACACCCGCTGCAAACGTAAGCCCCGCCTCAACGCTCGCGTAAATCACAAATTGCGCAGCGCCTTTCCCGTCGTAATGATGACCCCACTTGACATCTTCGAACCAGTTTTTAAATGCCATGCCTATGGCGAGTTTCGCCTGTATAAGAGCACTGAAGTCAAGGTTCCAATAGAAAGGCAGATACAAGATAGCAAACTGAGAGCCAATGGAAGCGTTAATACCAAGTTTGAAAGAGAGCGCAAAGTCACCCGTGCAGCTCAGCGTGTCGTCACTCGGGTCGTCTGAAGCGTACGCACACGAACCATACAGCATAGCAGATAAATCGGCGCTTGCGGTAACAAGTCTCGACACCTTTGAAGCGCCCGTATAACGGTTGCGCCTGTTGAGCCCCGTATAGGCACTTTTTAGGTTATTCACATTTGACAAAAACGTGCTTTTCCAAGACTTTACGCCAGAGCCGAGCAGCTTACCGCCAAACCATTTAAACTTATCTTCGGGCCTGAGTTTGTCTTGGCCGTTTTCCTCTCTGAGGAAAGTGTAAGACAAAATAGTAACCGATGCGCCAAAGTTGCCCAGCGTATCGTCGTAAAACTCCAAAGGCAGCCCTGGTATACCAAAGGAAAACGAGTCCTCTTTGCCAAACATCCACTTGATCGCAAACGAGGGCGTGCGCGTGTCTTTGAGACCATCGGGGTCAGAGCCTATCGTGAGCGCTTGTATGTCATAGCCTCCCTTAAGCACGATAGCACGCTCGAAAGTAACAGGCAAAACAGCACTTTTCGCACCCTCGCCCTCAACGCTAAACCAGATTTTCACCTCTTGTCCTGGTTCAATGATGCTCAAATATTTATCGGTAAATGTCGCAAGCGCACACTGTGGCGCGTCCGCCATACGCGTTGCCGTCTTTCGCTCACGCTCCTTGCCGTCGATAAAAAGCGCGACTTGCACGGCAGCCGAAGTGCTCGCGCTCGCCACCTGCACGACAAACGTGTGGTCGACGTCGTTATAGTCGCCCACACCACCCGGCGCCGCACTGTGCAACACATCCACATCGTCAAGCGTCACAAAACGCAGATAGGGAGTGCCATCATCAAGCTCAATGGGGATCTCGATTACATTTGGACGTGTGCCATCCTCGTCTGCTGGCACTCCTGACACGAAATATTCTTTCGGGAAATAGACGTCGCGACAACCTTGTGCACTGGCTTGCACTTTCGCAAAACACGAGTATTGCGTGACGGTATCGTCGTCGCTGTCAGCAGAAAGCGGACGCACATTGACAACCGCAAAGCCATCAGCAGATGTGGTAACGCTCACCTGCTTTTGATTGTAAAACGAAGTTACTGTGATGTTTACGCCAGCTTGTGCGACTTTGCCTGCATCAGTTTCGCGTAGAGCCATGATAGGCACTTCTTCGCGGCTGAGCACATAGACACTAAAGTGGGTATTGTCGGCCTCATCAGCATAGGCAGTCACGACCGCACCCGACGAAAAAAAGACCGAGCCTAGACAGGTAAGAGCTCCTACGACCGCCGTCGCACTGACAAACGACCTACGAGTTAGAGAGGGATTTGCCATCAGAGCCGTTGATGCGGCTTCTAAAAAACTACCCGAACCACCTTTTGGCAAATGGCTATCAAACCCATCGCCTTCGAAAGCGGATTGAGCCTCGTTTAAGCTTTTTTCCATAACAGAAATCCTTCTCCTTGAACCCTTTATTTTAGGTTAGTAAATTTGTCGGATTTGAAACGCGCCGGCAATTTGGGTCATCATAGCACTTGGCGCACTGCTTTATTGCAGGCTGTGCATAAAGAAACAAAACCTTTATCCTTGCATATTTTACGTATCGAGGCCACAAATTTCGACTTTTTTATTTCATGCAAGACGCTAATACTGTATGATGTGTACGTTTGTGCACAAGTACGCGGCACAAATGAATAGCGATTCTCTCTCGCGCATCAAACACGCATGCAACATGCACGCGTCGCACACGCGCTACGCCCGACGTGAGCGACCCACACGCAGCGTAGGCATGTCACGCGCAGGGCTAAATCAAAAACTGCAAGTAATGACAGGAGGCGTCTTAAGGTGGACTACACCGAGTTGATGACGGCATTAACCGCAGAGTATCTCAATGTTTTTATTGCACGTCCCAAAGAAGACAGCGCCGATATCATAAAACTGACGGGCTATGTAACCCGCGGCATCAATGACAAACCCCAGGGTTTTCAATATTCCAAGCTTTTGAACACTTACGCACAAGACCGTATACACCCAGACGACAAAGACTACTTCTTGACAGCGCTCGCGCCTAAGGCTCTACTTGAGACGTTTTCCGATGGACGTGAAAGCCTTGAGTACAACTATCGCATCGTAGACAACGGCGAAATTCATCATTACGCAGCACGCTACAGCCGCATTTCAAAGCCCGACGAAGACTTGCGTCTTGTGGTTGCTTTCCGAAACATCGACTTTGTTGATGACATGGGACAAAAAAAGCGCAACGAAGGACTCTATAGTGCATACAGCGCCCTTTCGAGCATTTTCTTTACGCTGCACCGAGTTGATGTTATAAATAACTCTTATGACGACATCAAAACCACCGCAATTGTCAAACAACTCACCGACACCGAATCAAACGATTACGACACCAATGCCGTGCGCATCATAAGTGGAGCTTCTTCGGATTGGAGCCGCGCAGAAGCTTTGCGCTTTATGGACAGAGCTACGCTGCCTGCGCGCATGGCGGGCAAAACCCACATCTCTATAGAGTTTCTCTCTTACGCAAAAGAACTCTGCAAGTTGCATTTCTTTAAAGAAGACGAAGACGAAAACGGCAATCTACACCACGTGATTTTCGCAGTAGAAAAGGTGGATGAGGAAAAAAATCAAGCCGTCATCAATGCGCTTTCCCGCGATTTCCAAAATGTATTTTGGATTGACCTCAACGACGGCGCCTCACGCACGCTTAAAATGCAAAGTTACTACGGCGAAGAGATATACGAGAAATACAATCAAAACTTTTTCTATGACATATATTTTAGAGAATACATCTCCGGACGTGTACATCCGCAAGATTGCGATAGACTCAGCACTGAAGTCTCACTTGAGCACCTGCGCGAAGTTTTTCAAGACACCGATGAATTTTCCGGCACATTTCGCATCTTAGTAGATGGAGAAGTACATCATTACCGCTATGTTTACTACAAACTCGGCAATCTTGATTCTGTCGTAGCGGGTTTTCGCAATATCGACGACATCATCGCTCAGCGCACCATAGAAGAGCAGCGCAAACGCGAAGAAGAACAGGCTCACCAAAACGAGCTCAAAGAGCAACTATTTGTATTTAATACACTTGCGCGCAACTTCAAAAATGTCTACCTCATCAACTTTGAAACAGAAACCGCGAAAATCCTTAAGCTGAGC
>CAYNWQ010000173.1:0-3896 GCA_964400955.1 uncultured Gordonibacter sp.
TTAGTGCATCGTTCTTCGAGCAACTCTATGGCCTGAAATAAGTTTAGGTTTTAGGCTTTAGGGTTTAGGTTTGTTTATATACGGGAAGGAGCTGCTTGCGCATGCAGTATCCTTCCCGTATTTTTGCGCAATGACCATACTTATCGTGACGGCAGATACCTCGTCATGGGTTGTTGTACAAAAATAGTGACGAGTAAGACAAAAAGCTAGTAAGAAAAAGGAGTGAGAGTATGAAGCAGACACATTGTGTGCAAGACGTATCTCACGCGTCGCCGCATAGACGACGTAAGCGAGGTGCGCTTATGTGCCCAGGTAGTTTGACAAACAAACTATGCGCTGTCATTTTAAGTGTGACGCTTGCGCTTAGCATGTGCCCAACGAGTGCATTTGCGCAAGTTTCACAAGACGCAACGGCAGCTGATGCTGCAACGCAAACATCTGAGCGCGCAGGAGGGACAAAAGCCAATGAAGGCGCTGCGCAAACAGATACCGCTTCAGCTGGCGCTACAGCGCAAACAGGCGAAAGCGCTGCGACGGACGCTGGTGACGCAGACGCGAGTGCGAGCGTAGACGCGTCCGCCTCGGCAGACACCAATAGCGATAACGCTGCAACGGAGGCTGACGCTACCACAGATGCGCAAAGTGAAAGCGCTGAGTCAAGCGAAGCTGCGGGGGAGGCAGTGGATGCTTTGGCTACAGAGGCTAATGCGCTTGGCCAAGTAGAAAATATGACAGGCGCTCTCGTCTTTGATGATGAGGGTATCTTGAACGCGCAGGCAGCGGCTGATGAAGTGGACTACATCCCCTCAGATGCTACCATCCCTACGTATTCGGGTGGTACGGGCACAGAGGACGACCCTTATCAGATAGCGACATCGGCAGACCTCGAGGCTTTGCGTACGGCAGCAAATACTGTCGGCAAAGCGCTCACGAGTTACTACTACATCCTGACGGCCGACATCGATTTGGCAAACGTTGAGTGGGACTGCGGTATCGGCAAAGCAAGTTCGACCTATTATTTCTCGGGCGTTTTTGATGGCAATGGACATGCCATTAAAGGACTCAATATCAAGACAGAGAAAAAAACGGGCGACGACAGCTATATCGGACTTTTTGGTTACATCTCAGCTAATTCGTCCGGTGTAGTGTCGGGACGTCCGACAGTCAAAAATCTTACTGTCGAAGGTAGCGTTACCAACGCAGACACTACGCGTTTGACCACGCAAACCATGCGTAAATACACCGGCGGTATAGCTGGTGCAGCAAGCCGTGCAACGTTTGAAAATGTGGTGAGCAAGGTAAACGTTACTTCGTCGGGCTATACCGGCAATATCACCGCTAAAACAGGAGCTTCTTCTACGTCAAATACTGCTATTACGGGTGGCATTGCAGGTCTGATAAGCGGCATGAGCGATGAGTCAGATTCCACGATTGTGAAGTTCTGCAAAAACTACGGCATCGTAAAAAGCGACTCCTTTGTTACTGGTGGTGTCGTGGGTTATACCAGCATGTATAACAGCGTCCTTGATAGCGAAAACCACGGCAAAGTTGATAACTATGGGTATTTTGCCGGCGGTGTTGTAGGTGTAATCGGCGGGTATGCTGAAAAAGTTTCAAACTGTCTCAATACGGCAGAGGTGACCTCGTCTATTACGGTAGATCAGCTGATCGCGATTAATAGTGGTGCGCAAGCGATACCAAATGCTATAGGTGGTGTGGTTGGATACGTCAACGGTGGTGCTTTCAAGCTCACTACTTCTGCAAATAAAGGCAATATCACCGCGCAGTCTTGCTCGGCAGGTGGTGTGATAGGTTGTCTGGGTAGCTTTACCTTTGCAAACGATGGTAGTGTTACGCGCGTGTTGACTTCAGGTTCGATGTATGATTGCTATAACACTGGTGACGTAACTACCAAAGCAACTGATACTTACGCTGCTGCTGGTGGTATCGCGGGCGTTTTGGCGACAGCTGCGACAGGCGCTGGAGTAGCTACTGGTTGCCCTCTTGCGCGTTGCTATAATATTGGCAAAGTGAGCGCGCCAAGCATTACAACAGACTATGTAGGAGCTATCGCAGGTGCTCCTTATGCGACTGACCTTCCGAGCAAGTCTTTGGGCACAGTGCTTACCAACTACTACTTACAAGGCAGCGCTGCTGCAGCATTTGGTAGTGCAGCTAAAGGCTCAAGCTATAACGTCACTGGTGCAGGTACGCCCCTTGAAGAAAGCGCGCTTAAAGCTGCGACGGATTTAGGGAGCTCTTACACCATCGATGCAAGCAGTACCATTAACAATGGATATCCTTACCTTAACTGGGAAAATCCAGACTCGACTTTCCCGGTAACCTTGACACTTGCTTATGACACGACAAACAATGTCGGTTCAGACCCTCAACTCACTTTAAGCAAGGTTGGCAGCAGTGATGCGGTATCTTTAGCGTTGAGTGAAACGACAGGTACTGCAGGTGAGCGTACGTTTAGCGGGCGTTTGCAAAATGGTACGTATACTTACACTATCACTCAGGCTGGCTATGGCCAGACAAACGATAATACAGTGAATGACCCGGTCACAGGCACGTTTACGGTGGCGCGTAACTCACTTGAGGTAAGCGCGAAGGCTGTAGCGAAACGCTATAGCTTTGATTTGGCCTACTTGCCAACAGACGCCTATACTTCTTCGGCTATACGTGTGGGCGATTTGTCGACCATTGATCTTTTGCGCACAAGCGCTGAAAAGCTCGGTATTGCAAGTATTGCTGACGCAGACGCGAGTGTGGCAGACGCAGACGCTGCGACGCAAGAGTACGTTGGGCAAGATACCGACTCAGGCAAAAAGACCTTCAAAAATCTCACCTGCGGTAAATACGAGGTGCGCATCAATCGCTTTGGTTATGAGCCCATTGTCTACTCCTTTGACATCAGCTACAAAAACGGCAGTGGGCAAGTCGACCTTACTGCGTGCGCAACACACACGCTCAGTGTGGAGTTTAGTGCACCTGAAGGCGCGAGCTTTACGAGCGAAAATATACCGACACTTGCGCTCAGTGCGAAAGACTCTGAGTCTAATACCTTTGAGCAAAGCTACACGGCAACTATTGACGAAAATGACGCCACTAAAGCAACGCTCAAAATTACGCTCTCTGAGTTTGCGGCTGACACCGATGATGGAGATGCTGATAACACCTACACCTATCTCATGACGGCGAAAGGCTTCAACTCACGCCGCGGTACTTTTGATTTGTCGAAAGACTGCAGCTTTACCTTTAATCTCGAAAACAAAACCATGTGGGATGGCACTTTCGATACCTCATGGTATGACCCCAACGATCGCAAGACCGAATACGTCATTTCTACACCTGAGGAGCTCGCAGGTATTTCGAAGCTTGTGCACGAGCCGGGCAAATACAACAATGCACAATACTGCACTGATAACTTTGCCGGTGTTACCTTTTATCTAGCCAACGACATCGACCTAGGCGGCACCAATGGATACAACTGGTATCCTATTGGCTATTATGCCAGCTCATGTGCTTTCAGGGGCACTTTTGATGGGCAAGGACACACGGTACGTGGTCTCAACATTAAAAGCTCCGACAATATGATCGGTCTTTTTGGTGGTGTGGTTGACGGTTGTATTAAAAACCTCAATGTCGAGGGCGATATCTATCCGAGCATGCCGACGAGTGGTGGTGTGGTAGGTGAGATAGATGGAGCTACCATCTATAACTGCACGTCAAAAGTCAATATCTACACCAAAAACTACAGTGACTACGCGGGCGGCATCGTGGGTGCCGCGATACAAAACTATAACGACAAGACGAAAAAATGCGTTGTAGAAAACTGTGCATACTCAGGCACTATTACCTCTCTTTCTACTGCAGTCGTTGCAGGTGGTATC
>CAYNWQ010000174.1:0-3870 GCA_964400955.1 uncultured Gordonibacter sp.
AAGCACCGTTTCCTCTCAAGATATGAGTGCATCTAGTGGGGGTAGTACTACTTCGACGAGCTCTCTTATCAATATCAATACGGCAACAGTAAGTGAGCTTGATACGCTACCTGGTATAGGGCAGGCCACGGCACAAAAAATCATTGATGACCGCAATGCAAACGGCGCGTTTACTACTCCAGAGGATCTGAAAAGAGTGTCGGGGATTGGAGACAAAAAATACGAGCAGCTTTCAAGTCTCATCTGTGTCTAGTGACAATTTTTTTTAATAAATGGATTTCGCTCGATACATAGACTTTGCACCACGCATGCAAGTTAGAGATGAGGCTGGTGTAATCGATACAGAACCTACACACTCTCGCCCGCATTTGCCGCCGTTATTGATATGCGCCTTAAGTTTTTGGGCGAGTTCAGCTTTAAGCTATATGTGTTTGTGTGGGCATGAAAGCATAATTTGTATCAACGTATTTTTTGTCTGCGTAGCGTGTGCCATCGCTGCTCTTGTCTTATTTTTGCGTTTGAGATATGGTGTGTTTCTCTTCGCTTGCGTGATGGGTTTGGTCTTAGGAGTAGCTATAAGTAGCGCGGGCGCCACTTCTCTTGCAGCAAATATCGAGAGCGTATCGGCGCTTTCAGCGGGAGCATGGCGCTTTGAACTACTTGAAGACGTGCAGTCTTCAGCGTATGGTAAAACTTGTCTCGCTCGAGTGTATGACGACGAAAACAACTCGATTGTCGTAAGGTTGACGCTCGACGAAGAGGTGCCGGTGTCTTTATATGGGGACTCTTTTAGGGCATACGCGAAGCTGAGTGTGGCCAGTGACACACTGCGTGAGACTTGTTGGAAAAAAGGCGCAGCAGCTACCTGCAGTGTCTCTGCGGGCGCTTATAGAGAGCGCGTTTCGCGTACGGATATTTATGCACCGCTGTTAAAGCTGAGATGCCAAGTGCTTGAGGTATTAACCCAAGTAAATGATGACGGTGCTCGAGCACTTTTGCAAGCGCTTTTGTGTGGAGCACGTGTTGAGTTAAACGAGCTTGCGCTCTATAGTGATTACAAAAGCGACGGACTTGCTCATATGGTAGCAGTATCAGGCGCTCATCTTGTGATAGTGTCGAGCTTTTTGGCCTTGCTCTTGCGCAGTTTGCGTGTACCTCGATCGCTTTCAGTTGTGTTGCAGATAGGCTTTGTCTTGGTCTATCTTATTTTAGCTGCTGCACCTATTTCCGGCATTCGAGCTGCTGTTATGTCAATCGTTGGTATGACGTCTTATGCAAGCAGGCGCAGAAGTGCTCCGCTCAACGGACTTGCCTTATGCATAATGACACTCATCGCACTTGCGCCTTATACAGCCGTGTCGGTATCTTTTGCGCTTTCAGCAGCTTCCACGCTTGGCATTATGTTGCTGTCGGGTTTATTTGGTTCATGGTTTGAAAGTCTCCCTTTTGCGCTTCCTCGTTTCGTGCGCGAGGCGCTTTCTCTTACGTTTTCTGCTAACGTTGTAACGATGCCGGCGTCTGCTGCCCTTTTTGCTCAAGTGTCTCTCATTGCTCCCCTTGCAAATGTCGTGTGTACTTTGCCGTTTACGTTAATATGCGCAGGTGGACTTTTAGCTGCGCTTTTGTCGGTTATCTTTCCTTTTGCTGCTGGGGTGTTGATGGGGATATGTGAGTGCGCGGCGGGTTTACTTAATGCATGTGTGAGTCTGCTTGCGAGTATTCCTTTTGCGGCTATCCCTTTTGATGCGCCACTTTTTTTGATGATTGTATTTTCTGTTGTGCTGTGCGCTGTGCTCTGGTGGTTTTACCCGCGGTTTTGTTTTCGAAAATTTTTGAAGATAGGGGGGTGTTTGGTATGCACAAGTCTTGCGTGGGTTGTTATCTCGGCCAATATATTTGGCACAGAAATCATCATGCTTGACGTAGGGCAAGGAGACGCCTTTTTGTTGCACAGCCAAGGGTGTACGGTATTGATTGATACAGGAAATCGCGATACCTTATTGCGTCAAGCTCTTGCACGACATGGAGTTTATAAACTTGATGCTCTCATCATTACTCACGCAGACGATGATCATTGTGCGTCGATGAGTGCGCTTGATGGGGTGGTGGATGTGGATGCGATATACCTTGCTAAGGACGCTTTGAGCTGCACTTGTGATGCATGTAGTGGTTTAAGAAATGATGCGGCAGCACTTGTCGGCAAAGAAAAAGTGTGTGGTCTTGCTCAAGGAGATGAAATACGTTTTGGTTTATTTGATTTACATGTTGTCTGGCCGTCGTACTATAGCGATGCAGGAGGAAATGCTGACAGCTTGTGCCTTTTGGCTAGCTATTGCGAAAATCAATGTCTTGAAGGAGAGTCTCGTTGGACAGCTTTTTTTTGTGGTGATGCTGAGGCAGACCAAATTAACGCGATGTATGAGAGTGGTGTTTTAGGCGAAGTGGACATCTATAAAGTAGGCCATCACGGTTCTGCAAAAGCGCTTGACGCGCGTGCTGCATCAAATCTTTCGCCAAGCATTGCACTTATCAGCGTTGGAGAAAATAATCGCTACGGACATCCAAGCGAGGAAACTCTTGAGCGTTTAGAAACAGAAGGTGCTCGTATATTTCGTAGTGATACGCAAGGAGATGTTTCGTGCAAATTGACAAGCGATGCTATAACAGTCACAACCCTACGCTAAAATGAGCTCATGGCAAACTCTAGTAAAGAAAATTCACTACTCAGCGCTTACCTTGTCGTAGGCGATGATGCGCTCAAGCGAGCGCGTGTGCTTGCACGTTTGCGTGCGCGCCTCGAAAAAGAAGGTGACCTTTCGTTTAACTTTGACGAGTTTGATGGTGCGAGCGCTCGTGGGACAGAGATTGTAGCAGCTTGCAATACCATTCCCTTTGCTGCACCGCATCGCCTCGTTTTCGTCACCGCACTCGATAAGCTAAAAAAAGATGATGCGGAAAAAATCATAAGCTATCTTGACTCTCCTAATCCAACTACGGTGCTGTTGCTTGATTCAGAAAAGCTTGCCAAAAATACGCGCCTGTATAAAGCAATAGCTAAAGTTGGAAAAAATGCGATACTTGAATGCATGCTGCCAAAGGGGAGTAAAGAAAAAGAAGAGCTGTGCAAGCTTGCACGCGATTTTGCTGTCTCGCATGGTGTCACTCTTGCGCCGCAGGCGGCATCAAAACTTGTCGAACTGATAGGCAACAATACCGTGCGTCTCGACAATGAGATTGCAAAAATTGCTCTCGCGCACAATGGAAACGATGCAGTAAGTGAGCAGGAAGTTTGCGAGCTTGTGTCTCGAACCGCTGAGGTGAAACCATGGGATTTTACCGATGCATTTTGTGCACGCGACCTTAAGAAATGCCTTTATTGTCTAGAGCGTATGGACTCGGTTGCACCGCAAGCACTTATCGCCATGTGTGCATCACGCATACGTGAGCTCATACGTGCGCGCTGCTTTATTGAACGCGGACAGGCTTCTTTGCTTGCGAGTTCTGCCAAACTCGCTCCGTTTATCGCAAACAAACAACTAGCCTTTGCGCGCAATTTCACTTCATCAGAGTTAAGGCGGGCGCTCGTGTATACTCGTGATACTGATCGCGCGATGAAAAGTGGTACCGATCCACACGAGGCGCTGTATATGTGGACCCTTGCGGTCGTACCGAAAACAAAGCGCTAGCAAGTTTAAATATCTCAAAGCACTAAATAACAAACCTGCAAGTTAGTAAAACAAAGCACACTTTGCTACGATTATAAAAAAGCCCACGAAAGACTTCATCTTAAAGGTTTCTTGCTTTCGGGGGATATATTTTTTGCCCAGGCGACTTAGGCTACTTTTGCAACTTAGGCTACTTTTGCAACTT
>CAYNWQ010000175.1:0-3865 GCA_964400955.1 uncultured Gordonibacter sp.
ACACTTGGCGAACGCGCGACGACTGCGCGACACGCGACGACTGCGCGACGTGCGCGGACAAAGTACGGTTGAGGCGGCCTTTATGCTACCAATAGCTTTCATCTTGGTTTTGATGCTCGTGCAGCCAGGAATTTTGCTGTATGACCGCATGGTTATGCAAGGCGCGGCTGCTGAAGGTTGCAGACTTTTGGCGACAAATTGTGGGGAAGGTTCAAACGTAAGCGAGAGACAATGCGAGGCCTACATAAAGCGAAGTCTTGCTGCTGTACCTGAGCAAGATTGTTTTCATGTTCATGGACAAGATTGTACGTGGAATATCGAGCTGAGCGGAGGGGAATCTGCGCAAAACGTAGAGGTAAGCATTTCAACTGAGGTAAAGCCCTTGCCTTTATTTGATGCTGGAGCGGTGCTTTTGGGCTTGGTAAATGAGCGGGGCAATCTTGTTGTAAAGGTCGAAGAGACATGCGAGATACAACCAAGCTGGGTGGCTTCTTCTCCTGCAGGTAGCGATCCGGCATCTTGGGTAGGAGCGTGGATAGATGATTAGGGAAAAACATAAGCGCGATATTTTTCACAGCACAGAGGGCTTTTCCACGCTTGGGATGGTAGTTGCTCTGCTCGTTACGCTCTCCTTGCTTTTTTCAGCTGCCCAGGTATATCGAATTCGCTCAGCTTCTGCAGACATACAAAACGTAGCTGATGCGGCTGTGCTTGCTGCACAAAATGAAGTTTCAGAGTTTATGATTGTCGCGCGAGTGTGCGATGCGGCGGTCCTTTCATTGACATTAACAGGACTTACATCTTATGGGCTAGGTGTGGTTGCGCTTTGCATTCCTGGAGGGGCAGGCGTAGGCGAAAAGCTCATCGATATAGGTAAAAAGGTCATGGATGCACGAGACTCATTTGCCAAACGCGCCTCTAAAGGTCTCAATACCTTACAAAAGACACTTCCTTTTTTGGCGGCAGTAAACGCGGCTTCGGTAGCTTCGGCTAACAATGGTGGAGTGACAAACGCAAACTATCTTGCGCTTGCCCTGCTTGTCCCTTTTACCGGGAAAGAGATAAGCATTACAGACTCGACTGAAGCACAAGACCTTGATGAAGAGGTGCGCTCAGAGACCGAAGAGCTCGAAGAGGCAGCACGTGCTGCAGAAGATGCAGCCCAAGAGGCACAGGACACAAAAAAGCGAGCCTATATGGCAGACTGTGGTGACAACCCTAGTCGCTGCATGTATGAGCGCGCGAGTACGCTTGCGCAGCTCAGCGGTTCTAAAAACCCGCTTTATAAAAGTGTCGACACCTGGTCTTTTTCGGTGCCACTTAAGCGGGCACAAGATTATTATGCCGCGCGTCTTGCGGCCGAGGCACCAAAAGATTCTTCTGTTGCGGAGCAGGCGCGTTCTCGTTTGCGTAAGATATATTACGAGTTTGCAAGCGCGGAACTATCGCATGGTTACGTGCTAGATAGTGGGGATACTTTTCAAGCCTATTTTCCAGTACTGCCAAAAAATACCAACGAAATGCGCCACACTACGCTCTACACTGACGCGCGCTATCCTGCAGGAGAAAACGAAAAGGGGAAACTGGTCGCCCACGCGTGGAGAGGGTGCCCAAAGGCAGGTACGGCGAGCTCTCTTGTCTCAATACAGCAAATGGAAGCGGGCTCATATGAGACATGCGATGCATGTGGGTTCAACGCCGCTAGTCTTGGACAAGTTGCTTCGGCGACAACTTCTATCAATACGGGGTTTGAATACCATTATAGGATTGTTGCTCAAGCGGCATCAGACTATGCTCAGGCCCGCGAGGAATTAGATCCGCAAACAACCGAGACGAAAGAAAAAGCTCAGAGTTTATTTGAGCAGTGCAAAGAAACAATCGCTTCAATGTGTGGCCATCGTATCGATGTGGAGCCTCCAGGCGCCTATGGCACGATTGCTTTGGTGGTAAACCTTAGCACGGCACCTGCAAATGTCGGGTTTGAAAGCTCCTTTGTCAAAGAAGGTGGCGTGCTCGGCGTGCGCGCTGCAGTGTCGGGCGCTACGATGATAGAAGATGAAAGCGATGAAGGCAAAACGCTCATAAACTCTTTGCTTGATGGCTTCGGCGCAGATGGAGGGGTTGCTGTTGGAGCGTCCCGCGTAGTGCTTGATTGCTGGTCGGGAATGCTTGGGGTTTATGGGGGAGGACAGCAAGCGCTAGAAGATGCAATAGCTGGAGCAATTAACACCATTCCTTTGGCGAGTGCGAGCGGTCTGGGTACATGGGCAGCAGATGCTTTCGAATCGTGTTTGTCTTCGCTTGGTCTCGAAGCTGCAGAGCTAAACGCCCTTAAGCCGGTTTTGATAAATACGGCTTATGTGGCAAGCGAAGATGACGGCACTTTTGCGACAAGCTTTTTGGTGGTAAAACGTGCTGCTTTAGCCAGCACTGATGCTACTTCGCTCTTTTCGACGTTGCTAGGAGATACTCTTGGACCGATTTTTGAACAACTTGCTGCGGGCAACGATACGATAGAGATCGCATCCATTGATTTTCCTGTCGGTGACCTTAGCATTCCTATTACTATTACTCTGCCACCCGCCGTTTCTCAGGCAACGAGTGATTTTGTTGCACAGATAGAGGCAGCGCTGCAATCTTTATATGCGAGCTTTACTAAAGTGAGGGTGTGGGAATGATGCGCAAGTATCTATATGGAAGGAAAAATCGCGCTCGACTGCATTTATTTACGTGGAAAAAGGCAGTTCACTTGTATTTATTTGAACGGGAAAAACCCTCACATGCAGTTGATAGACATCGCAAATGCGCAGGCCAAATGACTATAGAGTTTGCGGTTGCAATGCCAGTATTTATTGCGATTGCGCTCATTGCGACCAATGCAATGTTGTTCTTTTCTGAATGTGCTGCCTTTGATCGTATCTCAAAAGATGCGGTGAGAGTTTGTGCAACTTCGCCTGCTTATGGGCAAACCATCGAGCAGAGTCGCGCCCAAGTACAAAACCAGCTTGAAGCGGCGTTTGACAAGCCATATCTCGCTAGTTGGGTGAGCGTGTCAGAAGATGTATGGGGACATTGTACCTTTACTTCAACGTTAGAGTTTTCGCCAACGCTTTTTGGCTTGGGTTTGAAAAGCGAGGTTTTTGGCGTTTCTTTGCCGCATCTTGAACACGAGAGTGCCACTACGATAGATGTTTATAAACCGGGGGTGCTGCTATGAAGAAAAGACGCAAAAAGGGTAAGAGTGGTGTCCGTAGTGCACAAAGACGTCGATTTTTTGCTGCTTGGGCAATCATTGCGACCTTTGTTTGCATCTCGTGCGTGATAGATGTTTGTCTTTCGAGCGTAGAGGTTTCTGCGGCATCAAAAGTTGTGGACGTAGTCAATGATTCGACGGCCGAAAGGTGGGAGAACAATCCTCCCGAGTGGTTTTTGCAAGAGTTGTTTTCTTTGGATGGATATGGCGACATCATGGTTTTTGACGAGGGTGCAATAGTGGGATTTTCTGCAATAGAGACGTCTGAGCAGGTGTTTACAAGCGTGAAAGATGAGATGGTAAACAAAGGCTGGTCTTTTTCAGACAGCGGAGTTGCAGCTTGCGGCACTTTTACCAAACAGGAAGGTAATTGCAGATGGGCATGGATTTCGTGCTCTGATATTTCAGGTAGTACCAGCGTAGTTGTGCAGTGTGTTTGCAATCAGTAGACAGGCGCAGTTACGCCAGGGTTTGGCCGCAGTGCGTGTTTGTGAGGCGGGCGCTAGCAATGCGGGTGCGTTTACGGTGGATGCTAGCAATGCAGATGCATTTATGGCGGGCGCATTTATGCAGGCCGCGGTTAAAAAACGATAAGATAGAGATATGAGGGAT
>CAYNWQ010000176.1:0-3860 GCA_964400955.1 uncultured Gordonibacter sp.
GATACTTGCGGGCATGTGCTTTCTGTGCGAGATCTTTTTCCTATAGTGTCTTTTCTTATCAGCAAGGGTAAGTGTCGCTACTGTGGTGCGCGCTTAAGTGCAGGCCACCTCGTCGCGGAGATAGCGACGGGTGTCACGTTTGTACTCATTATCTTTACCTTTGACCTATCCTGGACTGCTCTTGAGATGGCTCTTTTTGCCTGCGTGTTGCTCGTGGCAGCATTTAGCGATATCAAAAGCTATATCATCCCTAACGGCTGCATCATCGCAGGCATCATTTTCCGCATCCCGTTTTTCTTTTTGTTGCCTGACTGGCAGGCTTGCCTTATCGACGCGCTGCTCGGTGGCTTTGCTGTCGGGGGAGGGCTTTTGCTTATCGTGCTTATCTATGAACGCGTGCGCAAAGTAGAAGCCATGGGTGGCGGTGACCTAAAGCTGCTTTTCGTGACAGGTCTCTACCTCGGGCTCGCGCAAAACATCCTCTGCGTGTTTATCGCCTGCATCCTTGGCATCATCTTTGGACTTATCTTTCAGCACGCAAGCACCCAAGCCCCGCAGGACAGCGGCGATAGTACTGCGTTTGGGTCAACCACCCCATCCTTGCAGGTTACCGAGGTTGTCACTTTAACCACCCCAGCCGTCACTTCTAGCGCACATGCCTCGACCACCCCTGCAATAGACGCTGACACCGACATGCCCAAGGTATTCCCCTGGGGTCCAAGTATCAGTGCTGCGGCTATTCTGTGCGCCCTTTTTGGTACCCCCTTCATCTCCGCCTACCTGGCACTCTTTTAGCCACATCCGCGCGTATTTATTACTCTCTCATCTCCGCCTATCTCGCACTTTTTTAGTCACATCCGCGCCTTCAGCGGCGCCTGCACAAAAAAATATCTGCAAAGAGCATGTTTCTGATAGAAAAATGCGACATCAACGCCCAAAAATGATACTTTTAAGTTACAATAAACCCCGTATGTTTTTTGACACTTAATGCGTGCGTTCGCCGTCGAGTGCGGCTGTGCGCAAGCAGCGTAACATGCACCAGCGCACAAGCTCTGCACCACGCACCAGCACGCAAGTAACGCACCACGCGATACCGCACGTGCAGTGCGCGCAAGGCAGTGCAGTGCACGAGCAAGGCAGCGCGCAAGGCAGCGCGGTTAGCTCGCACGCAGATGATGTTGCGCCAACCGCCTAGCGCGGCGACACCGAGGATAGTTTTGAAAGTGAGGACATAAAGGATATGGGCGAAAAACTGGTCGCATTTGACATCGGTGAATCCCAGGTCAAGCTTGTTTACTACGACGGCAAACAAGCAAAACGAGCGGTCTGTGCACCTCTCCCTGACAATCTTGTCCTCAATGGCGAGATTATCTCCATGGATGCTATGGCAGATTTCTTGCGTAGCGTCGCTCGCCAAAATAGCATCCCGCGTACGTCTTGCGCGGTCATTTTGCCTGACTCACTCGTTTTCACGCGCAATGTCGATGTGCCCGCGATGACAGACGCGCAGCTCGCCTACAACCTCCCTTATGAGTTTAAAGACTATCTCAGGCAAGAAAAAAGCGACTATTACTTTGACTATGCAGTCTATGACCAGGTAAGCGACGAGACGGGTAAAATGGTCGAGCTCAAGCTCTTTGCTTGCGCAACCCTTAAAAAGACCATCGAGGAATATCGCGCGATGTTTCGCCGCGCGGGCTTTCGCCTCAAAGTTGCCATCCCTGAAGAAGTTGCTTACAGTGCCATCATGCGCACGCATACAGATTATAGCGGCGACACCTGTTTTGTTGACATTGGCTACAGCTCAACGCGCATGCAGTTTTTAAGAGGTGACGTTTTTTCAACTCGTCGCACTATCAATTTCGGCATGCGTGATTTGATTGCAAGCATAGCGGATGAGTGCAACGTTGATGCGCATATGGCTTATGAGTATCTGCGCAGCAACTACGAGGGTGTCGTAAGTGCGCCCGCGTCTATCGCGATTTATCGCAATATGGCTGTCGAGATTATGAAAGCTATCAATTTTTACAATTACAACAACCGCGAGCAGATGCTTTCCCGTATTTATCTATGCGGCGGGGGAGCGGCTATCGCACCTTTGCGCGACGCTATCGCAGAGACAACCAATCTCGAGATACGCTCAGCATCAGAGCTTTTGCCTATGCAGACACAGATTGCAGAGCCTTTGCTTTTTGTGAAAGCGCTCGGCTGCGCGACGTCGGAATAAAAGAGGTATTCCATGGATTTTGCTACAAATATCAATGCTTTATCGGGCGCAAAAGCACCCAAATATCCTACCAAGCATACTGTCAATCTCGCAAAAAAAGAGACGCATACCCAAAGTATCAAAGTTATCGTGTGCGGGCTGGTGGTCATTGCTCTTTTGTGCGTCGCCGTGGTGAAGTTTGGCGTCTATGATCAGTTTGCACGTCTCTCCGAAGCGGAAAGTGCCTATAGTGCCGTGCATAACCAATACACTTCGATGGAAAGCTCGCTTGCCAACTACTCCCAAGTAGAGCAAGAGTATCACACCTATGCGCGCGGCTGGATGACTGGCGCAGGCGAGGCGGCAGTATCGGTTGAGCGCACGGACGTGCTTGATCTCATCGAGCAAAAGCTCATGACGGCAGGCGACGTTAACTCGCTGCGCATCGAGGAAGACTCTGTGGTCGCGAGCATGTCAGGCATGAATCTAAGCGAAATATCGGTCATGCTTGCCGACCTTGAGACGCAAGATGCCGTCGAGAGCGCTGGCGTCAATATCGCAAAGACCGCATCTAACTCTGAGGTGCTTGAGTTTACCATTGATATCACGCTCGTATCCACCGATGAGGGAGAGGGGGCTCAATAATGAACCGCGCATTTACTACCCGCGAAAAAGTGCTCATCCTCATCTTTGCGGTACTGCTTTTAGGGATTTGTTATTTCAAGCTGCTGCTTGAGCCGATAAACGACTCCGTCGATGAGTGTGAGACCAACACTGAAATTGAGCAAAACTTGATTACGCAAAACACCGCCAAGCTCACTAAGATGCGCTCGATGGAAACTGAGCTTGAAGAGATCAAGGCAGCAGGCGAGGTTAAGCCCCTGCCAACGTATGACAATTCCGAAAAAATGCTCACTGACCTCAATAGTATATTGTCGGCAGCAAGCGACTACTCGCTTAACTTTGCGAGTTCTTATGCGCTTACCGACACACCTTACATCATGGCGCGCCCGGTCGAGCTTATCTTTTATGCGCAAAATTACACGACCGCGCGCTCTATCATCGACGCGTTGCACGATAGCGCAAACGTCAACCAGATTTATGACGTCGCCATCAACGTTAATGACGACGATAGCGTCAACGTGACACTTTCTATCGTGTACTATGAGTTGCAAGAAAAGACAGATACCCAAAGTGGCAGCGCTGCGTCGGGTAGTTCGAGTACAAAAAACTAAGCGAGCATGAGCATTTAGGCAAAAGGATTAAGCTATGACACCAAGAAAGGACATACTGAAAAAGCGTGATGTGTCAGGTTACACGCTTGTAGAGGTGCTTGTCGTCATAGCGATAGTGATAGCACTTATCGTCATCGCGGCGATTGCTATCGTAAACATCCAAGACCACCTGCGCCAAAAAGAGCTCGACAGCAAAGCAGAGACTATCTATGTAGCCGCCCAGCAGCGCATGATAGAGTTGCGCGCAGCAGGCTATGAAGACCTCTACCAGTACAAAGAGACCACCGAGTCAAATGGTGTGAAAAAACTCGGACTGATACCGTGTGATGCGAGCGAAGACAATACGAGCATTACTGACGAGACTCTCTACTATATAGACTCAACCAAAGAAAGTGGCACGTATTCTATTGCTGCCGCAG
>CAYNWQ010000177.1:0-3811 GCA_964400955.1 uncultured Gordonibacter sp.
TCCCCATAGGAGTGGCTGCCACCTATACGCGCAAGGTGGTCAGCCGGCCTGGCACTTCTAGCTACTATGTAGCGAGCGCAAGCTCTACAGAGACCAAACACTCGCACATCTTTCAGCGCTGCAATAACGACTACGCGCTTCTTTTTGGCTCAGCAGAGGCCGCAGAGCATATCAACAACTCCTACCATAGCGGTGCCCTAAGGTACGTTGATACGGAGGTTTTGCACACCAATCGCATCGCGGGAGCATGCCGCTACGACACAGCCGCGCTTATTTCGAAGGCAACCTATTCTAGCCAGCTTAAGGGGACGGGTGCCATAGTGCTCGCATCTGGAGAAAATTTCCCGGATGCGCTTGGTGCATCAGCACTTGCAGGCGCCCTTGACGCGCCCATACTCCTCACCAGCTCCAGCTCCTTGAGCGCGCAGGTGTCGTCGGAAATCTATCGGCTCGATACGGATACGGTCTACATCGTTGGCGGCACGTCCGCGGTATCGCAGACAGTGGAAAACCAACTGAAAGCCTACGGTCTTACGGTAGTGCGTGTCGCGGGAGACACGCGTCAAGAAACAGCTGTGAAAGTGGCTGACACGGTTGCCTCCATGGCTTCGCCTGATACCGCTATAGTGGCTTCGGGTAGTACGGCGTGGGATTCGCTATCTATTAGCCCGTATTCGTACAGCAAAAAATACCCCGTTTATCTCACCGAAGAGGATGGTACGCTCTCAGCAAGCACGATTGCTGCCATCAAAGCCAACGGAGGCGGCAACATCAAAAACATCGTGATTACCGGCGGTACAGCTGCCGTTTCAGCGCAGGCGCAGACCGCCCTTGAAGCGGAAGGCTATTCGGTCGAGCGCTGGGCCGGGTCGAACCGCTACGAGACCTCCCAGGCGATCGCCGACCATGCGATTGCCGACGGCATGTCGTCACTTACCGTAGGCATAGCTTCGGGAGAAAGCTTCGCAGACGCGCTGGCTGGCGCGGCGCTCATCGGCAAGAACGGCGGCGTGATGCTGCTTTCGCCAAAGAGCGACGGCACGCAGGTCGCCTCGTGGATAAAGCCGAAGCTCAGCATCCATGCTGTGTACTATGTGCTTGGAGGCACAGCGGCATTGAGCACCGATGTGAAGTCAAAGGTTGATGCGCTTTGTACCTATCCGCACTTGGGCTCCGACTATGATGGGTAGCCAGCTGTCATCGTTATAGTACTTGGCAAATTATAGGATTGGGCAAATTTTAGGACTTGGCGAATTATAAGGCTTGGCGAGTTATAGGACAGGCCGAAATTTTTTTGCTACCTATAAATCTCATTTTATGGTTCTCAGCTGGCTATAATTCCCATCTTGGGAAATGCTTTACCCAAAGATATTCTCATTTAGGTAAAATATTCTTTGACTAGAAGTAACTTTTCTATTATTATGCCGATATTCGAACGGAAAACCGTTCGAACGGACCAATAATATGGGAGGAACAAAGAGAATGAAAAAGAGTATGCGTTTGGTGCTCGCTTCTGTTTTGGCGCTTACCCTCGTAGGGGCTTTTGCGTTGAGTGGTTGTGCGAGCGAACAAAAAGCTGAGGAGCCTAAGGCTACAGAGACTCAGCAAACCGAGACCCACGAGGCTGTTGAGCTGCAAGTGTTTGCGGCTAACTCGCTCTCAAAGGCCATGGAAGACATTCAGGCTGCCTATATCGCAGACGGTCATGACTATGTGACTTTTGCTGACACGCAGTACAAGGCTTCTGGTGAGCTCAATGAGATGCTCGGTGCTGGTTCTTATGCTGACATCTTGATCTCAGCATCAAAGGGTTCTATGGACACAGCTGTTGAAAAAGGCTATGTTGATGAGAGCACTCGTGTTGACATGTTTGTCAACGACCTCGTGATGGTTACTTCTGAGAGCAACACTGACATTACTAATGTCACCCTTGACGACATCGCTGCTGGCAAATACAGCATTTGCGTAGGCGACGACTCTGTACCTGCTGGCAACTATGCTGCTCAGTCTCTTTCTACGGTAGGTGTTTATACCCCAAGTGCTGACGAAGCTGGCAAGACTGGCAAAGACATCTCCGGCAAGGGTGGTACGTATTCTGACAGCGTAAGCGTTGTTTTGGACACTTCTGTGGGCAACGTATGCAAGCATGCGCAGTCTGGTGACGTTGACATCGCTTTCGTATACACCTCTGACGTATATCGCTTTGGTGGCGTAAAGATCGTTGGTACGGTAGATGGCAGCACTCACAAAAACATCGTGTATCCTGGCGCTATCACCGCTGATAGCAAAAACGTTGAAGCTTCTCAAGACTTCCTCGACTGGTGCCTCAACAGCGACACCGCTGCAAAGATTTGGCAAGAATGGGGCTTTGAGCTTGCTTAATTGGCAAGTGTGCTCTGTAATTCCAAACTAACGAATTAACGAAAGGATGGGTGTTTGCGCGCCCATCCTTTCGCGCGTGTTATACCTTTAGGAGGACGTTTTGATAAACGCGAGAAGGTTTATTGCAAAGCTTAGTGTAGCGCTTGTACTCGCAAGTGTTTTAGTGCCGGCATGTGCCTTTGCTGATGAGGCGCTTGGCGATGTGGACACCCCTAACAAACCTGCTGCGACGTCTGCAGGTGGTGCAGATGCCACCTTAAGCGACACTACCGACAGCTCCGCCGCAAATGCCGCCTCGAGCAACGACTCTGCAGGCGACTCCGCAGCCTCTAATGTTGCAGTTTCGCGCGAGGGTTCAGCGGCGCTCGTTGACGGCAGTAACTTTGCAATAAGCGATTTCTCACGTGCTCAAAAAGGTTCAAACCGCGAGATAGATGGCACTTACTATGGCTATTCTTATCTCATAGGTAGCGAAAGCAACGCCTTCGTGCAAATCGTAGCGGCAGGCGATTATGTGGTGTGCTATGTGCCTACCTCTGCGCTAGCCTCTGTTGATGTCGAGCTCACGACAAAAACAAAAGATGACATCAAGGCGTATTTTTGTGCGCTTGATGAGCTACAGGCAGCGGGATCTAAAGCCTTGTCTGATTACGAAACCTGGTATTTCACTACAGAAAAAAGCTACGACGTAGAAGGTGCGTGTTTTAACTTTGACCAGCAGATAAGTGATGGCATTTATATTTCCGTAATTGGTACTGACGGATCAGATCTCACCGATTCGGATAACCCAAATTATCTCAAGCCGACTTTCGCTGACTTTGGTAAACTCGTTTTGCCCGATACGGTTACTATCGTTGAGAAACCGACCGGGTTTGCTGCTATGGTTGAATTTTTGAGCAACCTCGACTGGAGCCCTCTGTGGGTGTCTTTGCGCACGACTGGCATAGCGATTGTTATCATCTTTATCTTAGGTCTTCTCGCGGCTTATCTTTGCCTTAATGTCTCGCAAAAAGTCAAAAATATCCTCGATGTGATCTTTACGATACCGATGGTTTTGCCGCCTACGGTATGCGGCTTTGTACTGCTTTTTGCTTGTGGATCAAATACTGCGTTTGGGCAGTTTTTTATCGACATTGGCTTTCCGCTTATCTTTAGCCCGGTGGCCTGTATTATTGCGGCTGTCGTGGTGGCGTTTCCGTTGATGTATCGCAACGCGCTTGGCGCTTTCGAGGGGCTTGACCGCAATATGTTAGACGCTGCACGCACGCTTGGTTGGTCTAACATGAAGATATTCCGCAAGCTCATGCTGCCGCTTTCTTGGAGCTCGATTGCGGCGGGCACGGTGCTTGCTTTTGCTCGTGCGCTCGGCGAATATGGCGCGACGCTTTTCATGGCGGGCAACTATGTTGGTATCACGCGTACTCTCCCG
>CAYNWQ010000178.1:0-3795 GCA_964400955.1 uncultured Gordonibacter sp.
AGGTTTGCTCGTGCGGCAGATGGTTAAAATACTTTTATTTTGCGGCGTGTGTAACTGCAATCATCTTGTATACTTTGTTTCAAATAAATTGACTCTATAAGAGCCTACAAGGAGGTGATTAAATGGATACTTATTATGTATGGCTTGTCGTAGCAGGTGTATGCGCCTTAGCAGAGACGCTTTCTTTAAGCTTGATTACCGTATGGTTTGTTATCGGTGCGCTTGCTGCTTTTGTAGCGGCACTGTTAGGAGCAGGCATTCTGATACAAACACTGATATTTCTCCTTGTTTCAGTTGCTTTTCTTGTCCTATTGCGCCCAGTCATTATGAAGTATCGAAAAAAAGGTGCAGAGGCGCAAACAAGCCTTATCGGTCAAGAGGTTGTCGTGTGCGAAACGATTGAGGTGAGCCTTGGGCACGGGCGCGTGCAAACGTCTGACAAAATGACATGGAAAGCCCAAACAAAAGATGGTGCTGTATTAGAAGAGGGAGCACATGCGCGTGTGGTTGCACAAGAAAGCATCAAACTTATCGTCGAAAGGATTTAGCTATGATTTTCTTACTCGTACTTATTGCGATATTGGTATTTTATACACTGAGCTGCGTAAAGATTGTTTCGCAGGCTGAAGCAGTTGTTGTCGAGAGGCTTGGCTCATATCTAACTACTTGGGGAAACGGCCTTCATATAAAGGTTCCTTTTATCGATCGCACCCGTCCTGCTATCTCACTTAAAGAGCAGGTGTTTGATTTTCCTCCCCAGCCGGTTATCACCAAAGATAACGTTACGATGTCTATTGACACGGTTGTCTTTTTCAAAATTTTAGATCCTAAACTCTATGTCTACGGCGTAGAAAGTCCTATAGTTGCCATCGAAAATCTCTCAGCAACAACACTGCGCAATATCATAGGTGACCTCGACCTCGACACAACACTTACCTCTCGTGATACTATCAATTCGCAAATGCGTGCAATACTTGACGAAGCAACTGATGCCTGGGGTATTAAAGTCAACCGTGTCGAAGTGAAAAACATCACTCCACCTGCCGCTATACAACAAGCTATGGAAAAACAGATGAAAGCAGAGCGCGAAAAGCGTGAAGCGGTGCTTTTAGCTGAAGGCGAAAAGCAAGCAGCCATCACCATTGCAGAAGGCAACAAACAATCGGCAATTTTAAATGCTGAAGCTGAAAAACAAAAGATTATTTTGGCAGCTGAAGCTGAAAAAGAGCGTCAAATGCGCGAAGCAGAAGGTGAAGCCGAAGCTATCAGAAACGTACAGCAAGCAACTGCAGACGGCATACGTATGATACGTGAAGCTGGTGCAGATGAGTCAGTTTTAACTTTGCAGGCCTTTGATGCTCTAAAGAGTGTCGCTAATGGACGTTCTACAAAGCTGATTATCCCCTCTAACTTAGCGGGACTTGCAGGAGTAGCTGCAAGCCTAAAAGAAATTGTGGTCGACAACGACGCAGAAAAATAAACTTAAGAGGATAAAGTAAAAGGAGGCTTATGCGCGGCTCTACGACACGCAAGTTCTTTTTGCATGCCAGCGGCTACCTCAAAAGAGAGCTTGTAGTCAGGCGAGTTTTCATCCATTTGAGCCATTTGCCTGCGTAGCTGCGCTATAGCCTCTTCCGCGTCTCCAAGACTCAGTTCTTCTACCAAGAAGTCTCCAAGTTCTTGAGGATTGAGCACATCTGACATCGTGTCAGACGTAAGCATACCCGCTGCTTGGGGGCAGTTTTGAGCAACTTTTGAAACTATTGCAGCAGGACTTATTTGCATGTTGCTTTCAAATATTGAAACCATGAGCAAAGCGATCTGTCCACAGAGTTCATCGTGCCACTGGGTTTGTATAAGGGAGCCCATATAAGGTGTTGCACACTCAGGATGTTTGGCTAAAAGGCTCAAAAACTCTCTTTCAAATTTACGCCGATTAAGCTCTGATTGACTCAATTGCTCTGTTGTTTGTCGCTGAGAGTATTGTTGCGATGCTTGTGGCAGTGTCTGTTGTGCACTTGAAAGTGACGTCTGTTGCTGGCTTGCTGACACTTGAGACGCCGATTGGCGAGCATTAAGGTATGAGGAACTCTGAGGCGTGCGGTTTTGTGCAGGTGCACTTTCGTAAGCTTCACTAACAGGAGTAGGTAGTTTAAGGTGCGAGAGCGCGTCAAGTACATCTTGCTCGCGAGCATGTACTTGACCTGCGATTTGCACCGCATAATCTTTTGCCAGAAGAGAGTCTTTAATAGGTGCTAATACTGACAGCGCGTCGCTTAATGCTGCCGCACGTCCTTCAGCAGTACTTAAATTGTGAGAAGCAAGCCGACGTGAGATGCCATATTGCAATAGCGGCACCGCACCCGCAATGCAGCTACGTAGCTCATCTTTTCCGTGGGCCGCTATGAACTCTGCAGGGTCGAGATTATCGGGCAGAGTTACAGCGCAAAGCTCAATTTGGCGAGCACCAGCCTCTGGCGTCATAGAAAAATCTATAAAGCCTAATGCTCTATCGGCTGCGCGCTGACCTGCTGCGTCACCATCAAAAAGATAGACAATACGATTTTTGGCATGGCGCGACAAGATGCGTATATGCTGACGTGTAAGCGCAGTGCCAAGGGTTGCCACCACGTTTTTTACGCCTGCTTCATGAAGAGCAATAACGTCGGTGTATCCTTCAACCACGATAGCTTCCCCATTTGAAGCCATAGCACTTTTTGCCATATCGAGGCCAAACAGTACTTGCGATTTATGAAAGAGAGGCGTCTCTTGCGAGTTGAGATATTTCGGTTCACCTTTGCCTATCACGCGCCCTCCGAATGCAATTACATCTCCCCCTACATCGCGAATGGGAAACATTATGCGCGTATAAAAGCGATCGTTAAGTTTACCTGCGCGATCTAAAACCACATTAGCATCAATCATTTCTTTAGGCTTAAAACCAAGCGATGATAAATGCCTTACAAGCGCACCGCGCCCTGGAGCAAAGCCGAGCTGCCAGCGTTTAGGTATATCGCCTCCTAAGTCGCGTCCTGCTAAATACTTGCGCGCACTTGCAGCATCAGCATTTTTTGAGCGCATAAGTTGTGTGTGATAAAAATCAGCACTCGCCCTACATACCTCTTTGAGCCTGGCTTTATAGCTCGAGCTAAAGCCTTGCTTTTTGCTTGATTCACTAATCTCGATATGAGCGCGTTCAGCGAGATAGCGTACCGCCTCAGGGAAAGTATAATCCTCGGTTTTCATGAGATAGGCGAAAATATCGCCGCCTTCTCCGCAGCCGAAACAATGCCAGAGCTGCGAAGCAGGGTCAATTTTAAACGAAGGCGTTTTTTCGTTATGGAGCGGGCAACAACACCAAAAATCACGGCCGCGTTGCTTAAGAGGAGTACGCTCACCTATCAAAGCAACGATATCTGATGCTTCGCGTACTTTTTGGATATCCTCTTCGCTTATTGTGCCGCCCATAAAAACTAATCCGCTACCCTTTCATGTTTCAGCATGGAGATTTGACTTGATAAATTTCTCGACAGCCTACTCTACGATTTTACCATTTTCCATAGTGGCATAGCCGCCAACATAAGTATCTGTTGCGCGTCCACGCAACTCTTTTCCTATAAAGCCGCTGTTGCTTGCTTTTGAAACAAATTCTGATTTGTCTACTACCCACTGCGCATCTGGATCAAAAACCGTAAAATCAGCCGTAGCTCCAGTTTCAATCTTTACGCTTTCAAGATGCAAAATACGACGCGGAGCCATAGCCATAAGCTCAATCATGCGCTCCCAGGTGATAAT
>CAYNWQ010000179.1:0-3773 GCA_964400955.1 uncultured Gordonibacter sp.
TGCAGAAGCTTTGACGAAAAGGCGTAGAAACTGCCAAAAATGGCGTTTGTAAGGTAACGGAAAGAGAACTGCCATAGCAAACGTCTCACAAGCTCGCTATAATCTAAAAAGTTTGCGCGGGGCTTGAATTTTGCGTCTGCGCGAGGGTATTAGGATATTTAAAAGGAGTAGGATTTGTTGGATCAGTTTTTTTCGCAGATATCGTTTGTTGACGTGTTCAATTTCTGCGTGTTTATTACGTTCAGCATCTGCTATACCTATCAGCTCTACTATGTTCTCGTTGTTTTAACGCGCAAACCCCCTGAGCGTAAAGCGAGCAAAAACCATCGTTTTGCTGTTATGATTTCTGCGCGCAATGAGAGGGCAGTCATAAGTGACCTTATCCACTCCATTAAGGTACAAAATTACCCTCAAGACCTTATTGACGTATTTGTTGTTGCCGACAATTGCACCGACGATACTGCTGAGGTTGCACGCGAAGCAGGAGCGATTGTATTTAGGCGTCATAACGAAAAGCAAGTAGGAAAAGGCTATGCGCTTGACTTTTGCTTTAAGGCGATTCAAGAGCGCTATGCGGATCGAGGCTATGAAGCTTATTTTGTTTTTGATGCCGACAATATCTTAGATATTAACTATTTCCGCGAAATGAATGCTACTTTTGATGCGGGTGCAAAAGCTTCAACGAGTTATCGTAACTCTAAAAACTACGATTCAAACTGGATATCTGCGGGCTATGCAGTATGGTTTTTGCGCGAGGCAAAGTTTTTAAATCAAGCGCGGTTGACGCTTAACACAAGCTGTGCTGTTTCGGGTACGGGCTTTTTTATTGCCGCTGATATCTTAGAAGCAAAGGGTGGATGGAAATGGCATTTGCTCACCGAAGATATCGAGTTTTCTGCGAGCAGTATCTTAGAGGGTGTGCGCATAAGCTACACGCCAACAGCGGTGCTCTACGACGAGCAACCCATCACCTTCCGTGACTCTTGGAATCAGCGTTTCCGCTGGGCAAAGGGCTTTTATCAGGTATTTTGGCATTATGGCGCACGTCTTACTAAGGGTATATTCACTAACCCCAAGGGTAAGCGTTTCGCGTGTTATGACATGCTTATGACCATAGCGCCAGGCATGCTGCTTACTATCGTGTCGGTGCTTTTCAATGCGATTATCATCATTCTTGCGCTTTCGGGTGCTATGTCTATCGGACAGACCGTAGCTTCTTCAGTATCATCCATTTTCTTTTGCTTGTTTAACTACCTCATGTTTATGTTTTTGTTTGGCGTACTTACAACGTTTGTGGAATGGGATGCTATCCGCTCTACTACTGCAAAGAAAGTACGCTACATGTTTACGTTTCCGTTTTTCATGCTCACCTATGTGCCGATTGCCCTTGTAGCACTGGTGCGTAAGTGTCAATGGAAACCCATCACGCACAGCATTTCTATGGATGTGGCTGATTTCTCTACGGAAGTCGTCGAGAGACGCGACCATATCTAGGTCATAGTTGGTGCATTCAGGCGATAACTTACCAAGCGCGCGCAAAAGTCAAACACCATACATCTTCGCAACCGCCCTCATGCAGAGCATTTGTAGCTGCGGATAGGGTAGCTCCTGTCGTACAGACATCATCTATCAAGATGAGATGTTTGGGTGGGCTTGCTCCAGGAAGCAAAGATATGCGACCCTCTAGGTTTGCGAGTCTTTCTTCGCGAGATAGCTTGCGCTGATCATGGCTTTTCGGTTCACAAAATATCGCGATGCTAGGCAGGCCGAGATATTTCCCGAGCTCTTGTGCGAGTAGCTCTGCGTGATCAAAGCCGCGCATCCGGCGTGCTTGGACGCTTGAGGGTATAAAAGCGATACCGTAAGCGCTGTTTCTCCAGAGGGGCTTTGCATAAGATGCCATGATTTCAGCCATCGTAGTGCTCAGACGTCTCTCGCCTCTATCTTTATATGCCGAGATAATGCGTTTTGTTTGTGCGTCGTAGATAAGTGCACTTACAGCTCCGCTTGCGCAAAAAGTTACATCCCCAAGACCGGTTGTAACTGCAGGGTTGCATTCGCTACATTGTATAAGTCCAAAGGGTGCGCCGCAACGCTTACAAGCGCTCCACGGGTCTATGTAACTTAGTTTTTTGCGACACTGCTCGCAAAGTAAATCTCCTGGGTAGTCGCATATCACACAGCGTGTTGGCCACAAAGTCTCAAGAGCTGCCTCATGTGTAAATGCAGCCAATTGCTTAAGAGTATCTTTGTCGATTTCGAGATGTTGCATAGGTATAGTTTAGGGGTGCCATCCACTCCTTATATGTCACATATCCACTACTTTGCGTGCATGAATCAATAGCCTTTTGACTCAAAAGCCATTGGCGATGTGCGTAATGTCAACTACTTTGTCTATCTCTTTCAACTACATTTTCTACCTAGTTCCATTACTTTTTATTATTTTTGCCCTAAGGTTTTCTCGCTCTACCGCGTTTTCGCATGTAGTTTGCACGATATTATGGCGATTCTCTTTCTGAAATTTGTAAGCTCGCTTCATAAAATAAAGCTTTACTTTTGCACATGCGTGCAATCTGCTAAACTAATGCATGCTTCTTTCGAGCCTGTAGTTGCGGGACAAAGTTGTCCTCAGTCCATGGCAGACGCGGTCAAAAGGATCCACGTAAGGCACTAAAGGTGACTTTAGTGCTGAGCATGGCGCGTCCTAGAGGTAAGTCGCACCGCCTGGAACCGAAAATTACTGCGGCAAAAGGTCGCAACGGGCGAGAGGGTGATGGGTGTAAAAGCTCAAGCTCCAGTGTGCGGGTGTGGGGTCAAAGACTAGGTCAGTCGAAAGAAGCGTGGATTTTCGAGTTTTGGAGGATAAAAGTGGCGAAGCATTTTAAGGTTGTAACTCTCTGCGCTCTGTGCGTAATGTGTATGCTCATTTTATTGTGCGGCTGTTCGGCTGATAGCACTAACTATGAGCCGCAATCAAAAAGTCCGGTTATCTCAAGTCCTACGATTGGAGAAGAAGGCACCTTGCGTGTCGGAGTTGATACAGGAAACTCACCTTTAGCTGGCATGGTTAACAATAAAATTGTTGGACTCGATGTTGATATAGCGGCTGCTCTTGCTGATAGTCTTGGACTAAAGCTGAGCATAGTGGACGTGGGGAGTGACCCGACGACTGCGCTGAGTGAGGGTAAGGTCGATATTGTTTTAGGTATCGACAAATCTTCATCAAGCTATTCTTTCTGGTGCTCTGATGCTTATCTCACAACAGGTATCGCCCTGTTCTCTTTGCCCTCTAATCTTGATGTACCGACAAAAGATAGTGGCGCGACTTTTGCTGCACAGGTGTCTTCACGTAGCGCGTGGGCAGTCATGAATACTTATGGCGAAAGCTCGCTTACTTCTACCAATAACTTAGCTGATGCTTTCAGCTCGCTTTCTTCGGGGTCGGTGGAATATGTCGCCTCTGATGCTATTGTTGGCATCTACGCTGCACACTCTGCTGATATTGAGGTAAGTGTTGTGGCATTTTTGCAACAACCGAGCGGATATTGTATCGGTGTGTCTGATACCAACGAAGAGCTCAAGACAACCATTTCTGACGCGGTTGCAACTATGACCAGCAATGGTGTAATCGATGTCATCGAAAAAAAATGGCTTGGCGAGTCTGTTGACTTTTCTAATGTTACCCAAGTTGAGGGTGCTTCGACTACGTCAACTACAACTACTACTACATCTACCACAGCTGGGTAAAACGCACTCTAGGCAGCAATTTGCTT
>CAYNWQ010000180.1:0-3758 GCA_964400955.1 uncultured Gordonibacter sp.
GGCAATCATGTCAGAAATACCAGTACCCTTACCAGAATGCAGCAAGATGAAGATAATAAGACCTACACCCGAAATAACGAGCAAAATAAGCAATATAATGAGAAGCGGATTCACGATGTTTCTCTTCTTTCTTTCGTTACGAGTAGTACACAAGCCGTATAGTATAGGCAAACTTGAGAATAAACACAAGTACCTTTTTGTAGTTTATACACAAAGAGCTAAGCAAGCAAGCTATGACCGGTCATTTCAGGCGGTAGCGGCAAACCTATGAGCTCTAGCAAAGTAGGAGCAATATCACAAAGTGCTCCTCGCTTGCTCACCAACCTGCGCGCACATCCTGTCTCATCAACCAAAATAAGCGGGACAGGTGCAGTAGTATGAGCAGTATGGGGAGTGCCATCTTCGGCTATCATCTTGTCGGCATTGCCATGGTCTGCTGTAACAAGCGTTACGCCACCAGCGCGCTTCATCGCTTCAAGCACTCGTGCAACGCCCGCATCGACCGCCTCGACCGCAGAAATCGCCGCAGGTATAATACCAGTGTGCCCCACCATGTCACAATTTGCAAAATTGACGATGTAAATATCGGCCTCACCCGCATCAATTGCCGCCACTAGCGTCTCAGCAACCGCAGGCTCACTCATCTCAGGCTGCAAGTCGTAAGTGGCCACTTTAGGACTCGCAATGAGCGAGCGCTCCTCTAAGTTTTTCGGCTCTTCTCGCCCACCATTCAAAAAGAATGTAACATGGGCGTACTTTTCAGTTTCTGCGATGTGATACTGACGCAAATGAGCATTTGCAAGCACATCAGCAAATACGTTGTCGGGAAACTCTTTTGGAAACGCAATAGGAGCTGCAATATCTGGGTCGTATTCGGTCAAACAAACAAAAGAAATCTCAGGCGTGCGTTCTCTTGTAAAGCCGTCAAAAGACTCATCCACGAGCGCGCGCGTAATCTCACGAGCACGATCAGGGCGGAAATTGAAAAACACTACTGCGTCGCCATCTTGTATACCACGTGCATTTAGTGCGACAGGTTCAACAAATTCATCTGTCACACCGGCCGCATATGAAGCCACTATCACATCTTGAGGTGATGTGGCTGTCTCAGCAAGCGGACGTGCAAGCGCGATAGATTGCCAGGCACGATTTACGCGCTCCCAGCGCTTGTCTCTATCCATCGCATAGTAGCGTCCCTCTATGCTTGCAATCTCTATAGAACATGCTCCTTGAGCAGCGCCGCTTGAGCGCTTTTCGCTTTCGATGAGTGCAATTTCGTGCTCAAGCTCTACAATATAGTCTTTGCCACTTGACGGAGGCACGTCGCGCCCATCCATAAAGCAATGCACAAAAATGCGCGACACACCATGGTCACGTGCGGCACGCATGAGCGCATAGAGATGTTCGTTAGAAGAATGCACACCACCGTCTGATAAAAGACCCATGAGGTGCAACACTGCACCCGGTTTTTTGGCGGCTTCAAAGGCATCTATAAGGACAGGATTATGCGCAAGCGAACCATCATTGCATGCATGGTTTATGCGCGTCAGCTCCTGAAAGACCACACGCCCTGCACCTATGTTGAGATGTCCCACTTCAGAGTTACCCATTTGCCCTGCAGGCAAACCTACCGCTTCCCCTGATGCCTCAAGCGTCGTATGCGGACACCGCGTAAAAAGCTCGTCGAGACAAGGAGTATCTGCAAGTGAAATAGCGTTTCCAGGTCCTGGTTGCGCCAAACCAAAACCGTCCATGATGATAAGGCATGCAGGCAAAGTTAAAGCACTCGCTGCCGCTTGCGCAGGATCGGATGTCTCAATCGCTGGTGCTGGCGTTACCGTCGCTGTAACCTCGGATTGTGCAGCATCCGTCATTACAGACACGCCTTAATAAGTTGTACAAACGAATCGGCTTTCAAGGCAGCACCACCAATGAGTCCACCATCAATGTTTGGCTGCGCAAGCAGGCCCTCGACATTTCCAGGGTTCATCGAGCCACCGTAGAGCACGCGCGTAGACTCTGCAATCTCACAGCCAAAAAGTTCGCTCAAAGTCGCGCGAATAGCCGCGCATACTGCTTCAGCCTGCTCGGGCGTTGCCGTGCGCCCGGTACCAATCGCCCAGATAGGTTCATACGCTACAACAATATTTTTCGCAAGCGTCACGTCAAGTCCCGCAAAAGCAGCGCGCACTTGCGCACACACATACTCATCAGTTGTACCAGCATCGCGCACTGCAAGTGACTCGCCAACACACACAATCGGGGTGATATCACCAGCGATGAGAGCGTGCACTTTGCGGTTCACGTCATCGTTGGTCTCGCCAAAAAGCCCACGTCTCTCAGAGTGGCCCACGATGCAATACTCGCAAGGTACTTCTTTAAGCATCGATACCGAAACTTCTCCAGTGTAGGCACCCGACGCCTCCCAATAGACGTTTTGAGCACCAACACCGATTTTCGTACGGTCAAAGTCAAATACACCGCGCACAGCTTTCAGATCGACAAAGGGAGGACAAACTACGATGTCAACCTCATCTTTCCAATCTTTTTCGTATTGAAAGGAAATCTCTTGCGCCAACACTACTGCCTCAGAAATAGTGTTGTTCATTTTCCAGTTTCCCGCCATCAGCGGTTTGCGTGCCATAGATAACCTCCTACTTTAAAACTCAGAACTAAAATAGCACCTAAATTCTAGTGCAATGCCTCTACGCCAGGCAGCTTTTCACCCTGCACAAGCTCCATTGACGCTCCGCCGCCAGTAGAGATGAACGTCATTTTATCGCCTAGGTTAAATTTATTTACTGCAGCCACGCTATCACCGCCACCAATAATGGTATCGGCATCTGCTGCAAGAGCTACTGCCTCCGCTACAGCACGGGTACCAGCAGCAAACGCATCCATCTCAAATACACCCATAGGGCCATTCCAAAAGACCGTTTTCGAGTCTGCAATTGCTGCGGCATAAAGCTTTGATGTTTCAGGCCCGATGTCAAGCCCCATCATGTCGTCAGGTATTTCATCAACTGAAACAGTTTTCGTGTTTGCATCTTGTGCAAATTTATCTGCACATACTACATCAACCGGTAAAAGCAGTTTTACGCCGCGTTCGCGAGCCTTTTCTATCATCTCACCCGCGCGCTCAACCCACTCATCTTCTTTAAGCGAGGTACCGACCGATTTACCCTGCGCAAGCAAAAAGGTAAAACACATGCCACCACCTATGATAAGTGTGTCACATTTATCCATTAAGGCTGTGATAACTTTAATTTTGTCAGACACTTTTGATCCGCCCAAAATAGCAGTGAAAGGACGACGCGGAGACTCAAGCATCGAACTTAGGGTAGACACCTCGCGCTGCATGAGATAGCCTGCGTAAGCTGGCAAAAGAGCAGCTACACCAGCAGTTGAAGCATGGGCGCGATGCGCTGTACCAAATGCATCGTTAACATACACTTCGCCCAAACTTGCAAGCTCTTTACAAAACTCGGGATCGTTTTTCTTTTCTCGAGCATCAAAACGCAGATTTTCAAGAACCAGTATTTCGCCATCTTTAAGGGCGGCAGCTTTCGCCTGTGCATCAACTCCAACCGTATCTGTCGCGAAAACAACCGGCTTTCCCGTCAGCTCGGATAAACGCAGCGCTGCAGGGCGCAGAGTGTAAGCTCCTTCGAAACCGCTACCTGCAGGACGCCCTAAGTGGCTCATGAGTATCAAATGCGCCCCTTGCGCACACAGAGCCTCGATACTAGGCAAAGCAG
>CAYNWQ010000181.1:0-3696 GCA_964400955.1 uncultured Gordonibacter sp.
TGCCGAGAAGATACTGCCGATGTTCGCCAGATATCATATCACGACATTCTGTGCGCACCTATCCTATGCTTGCTTACGAAAGCAACTGGAGAGACTCGTCTCGTGGCTCTATTGGTAGTGGTGAGGACTATGATTCCATAGACGGCGGTACGTGTTTTAGGCTGCTCTTTGGTTCAGAAACGCTCGCCGACAATGCTACGTCGCGTTCAATCAAGTTTATTTACTCGCTTACTATATATTTGACCGGAGAGCCGCCCACAAACCAAGGTGGTGGTGACGACCCTTATGGCAACAAAGGTCAAGGTCAGGGTCAAGGCACGGGCACGGGCACTGGCACTGGAAACGGTAGCGGCACGGGTAGTGGCTCAGGTAACGGGCTTGGAGCAGGCACAGGCGAAGGAGGAGCCGACGGTACGTCTACGCAGGGAGATGCGGGAGGAGCGCAGACAGATGCCGCATCATCCGGTGAAGCTGGCGGTGGCGCGAGTGCGGGTAGCTCGGGCGCAAGCGGTGGTGAGTTTAAGATTTATCAGATGATGTCAAATGCAGAAACGTCTTTTGACTTAGAAGATTGGTCAAATCCCTATAAGTCTTTTGCGATACCCTTAGCGATTATTTTGGTGCTTATAGGAGCGGCGCAAGCAGCTTTGTGGTATAGGAAACAACGCAAATGTTTCCATTCGCGAAACTTTTCGTCCATTTGACGCAAGCATGCTTTACAATAGCGCCTATGAAAAACACATCCGACATTTTTACTTTACGAGCCGTGCCAGCTATTGGTTCGGCTGGTCGATGGCTTTAGCTTCAAGTCTTGCAAGACAGGCTTGAGGCACCTTTCGCTGCGCGCAAGTTTTGATGGCTGCGCGAGTTTGGTACTTCTCTGATGTGCTCTGTCTGGGAGCTTGAAGCGCACTCTTTCGTTTTTTCGTATTTCAAATCAAGGAATGACAAATAGACTCATTGGAACCATCGAAGGAAAAGGATTGTCATGGAACTTACCAAAACACAGTTTGACCTCATAAAAGAGCAGTTTAAGACCCTCAAAGACCGTTCGGCTTTTTATGCGAAAAAGTTTGAAGGTATCGATTTGAGCGATGTGCAAACTCAGGCAGATTTCGAAAAGCTGCCTTTCTCTGAAAAGAACGACTTGCGCGAGGCTTATCCGCTTGGATTGCAGGCGGTGCCTGACACAGAAGTGGTGCGTATCCATAGTTCATCGGGCACAACGGGCACGCCGGTTATCATCCCCTATACCCAGCAAGATGTGACCGACTGGGCGATACAATTTGCGCGCTGCTATGAGACGGCGGGTATTACTAATACTGATCGCATCCATATCACGCCAGGGTATGGTTTGTGGACTGCGGGCATTGGTTTTCAGCTCGGTGCTGAGCGACTTGGTGCGATGGCTGTCCCTATGGGACCGGGCAACACCGAAAAACAACTTAAGATGATGCAAGACTTACGTTCGACTGTGCTTTGCGCTACGAGCTCTTATGCGCTTTTGCTCGCAGAAGAGATTGCAAGCCGCGGTATACGCGACAAGATTTATCTGCGCAAAGGCGTTATTGGCAGCGAGCGTTGGGGCGACAAGATGCGTCAGCGTATCGCGGGCGAACTTGGCGTTGAGATTTTTGATATCTATGGACTTACTGAGGTATACGGGCCGGGCATTGGTATTTCGTGCAGTGCTCATCATGGCATGCATATTTGGGATGATTATGTGTATGCTGAGGTGGTCAATCCGGCGACAGGTGAGCCTGTGCCCGATGGTGAGGTGGGCGAGCTTGTGCTCACGACGCTGCGTAAACAAGGCGCGCCGCTTATTCGTTATCGTACGCACGATTTGACGCGCATTATCCCGGGCGATTGCACTTGTGGCTTTGGTTGTCGTCATCCGCGTATCGATACCTTGACGGGGCGTACAGATGACATGTTTAAAGTAAAGGGCTGCAATATTTTCCCCGCTCAAGTAGAAGAAGTAATCGCTGCAACCGATGGCACGTCAAGTGAATACCAGGTGATGATAGAAAACATCAGTGGTAAAGATGTGCTCACGGTGCTTTTCGAAACACCGCTTGAGGGCGAAGCTAAAGAGCGCGCCGAAGAAGAACTCGCACTCATTTTTAAGGCGAAATGCGGCTGCACACCTGATGCGAAGGGTGTACCAATGGGTGAACTTCCTCGCAGCGAGAAAAAAACTAAGCGCATCTTTGATAGTAGATACTAGACGAGAAAACACAGCTATTCTCTAGTTATGAGCCGTCGCATTTTGGTGCGGCGGCTTTTTTACGCTCTATCAAATGATAGTATGAACTTATGGATAAATTATAAATAGATAGACTAGCGCTTGAAAACGCTCAAATAATGACGCTAAAATGATTGTCAGCATGACAGATGTATCTATCAAATGATTGTATGAAAGGTTAGTGGCATGAGCAAGGAAATGAGTGCAGCAGAAATCAAGGAAATTCGCGGGAAATATGGGCTTTCGCAACAGGCGTTTGCGCGGCTTTTGGGTATCGGAGAGGCGAGTATGGTGCGCTATGAGTCTGGCAAAACGCCGAGCAAGGCAAATGCAAACCTTATACGCGCTGCGGCAAATCCGTCATTTATGCTTGACTGCCTTGAGCGTGATGGAGAGCTTATTCCTGAGTCGCAGCGTGAAAAGACTGAGCAGATTATCTATTCGATGGTTCGAATTGACGAGGAAGGTAAAGTTATGGACATAAACGATATCTATATGATTACACTCGAGCAAGAGATTTTAAACGAGCAAGCTGCAGAAATCATGGCCGATATCACGAGGCTTTATTTTGCGGCACGGGATGCGGGGGACAAGGTACGCGAGACGATATACGACGACATCTTGAAACAAATTGCCCACGCAAAAAGGCAAATTACAAGCGACGAGGGCTCGGACAAAGTTAAGTTGGCAGGAATCAAAGGGCAAATTATTGCCTTGAGAGATTTTGCTATCCTTAGTAACGCGAGGGCTGCCTAATGGAAAACGACTTGTCGATTTATACCGCTAAGGAATTTGGAGAAGCGCGTGGTATTCTCATAAAGAGACTTGTGGGCGACTTAGAGGTTTCGGCTGTGGATAAACCACATGCGGAGCTTTTGGGCGGGCAAAGCGGTGCTGGAGAAACAAAACTGCACCATTTAATCAAGGACGAGCATAATAAAAATGCGATAGTTATCAATGGTGATGAATATCGCTCTCGACACCCACATTACAGAGAGCTTGATGCAAAATACGGTGTGGATGCTGTGTCTTATACTGCGACTTGGGCAGGGAAAATGACTGAGGCGTTGATTGATGCATTGTCTGTTATGCAATATAACCTCGTAATCGAGGGGACGTTGAGGACGTCTGCGGTTCCTCTTAAAACAGCAACTTTACTCAAGAGACGTGGGTATAGCGTTTCGCTTGCACTTATGGCAGTAAAACCAGAGATTTCACTTATTAGTTGTCAGATACGCTACGAGCAGATGCGCATCGCAGGTACCATACCGCGTGCAACAGATCCTGCACATCACAACAAGATTATTTACGACATCGTGAGCAATCTCGATGTGCTCGAAAAGTCAGAGATGTTTGACGATATCAGGTTGTTTTCGCGTACGGGTGCATGCTTGTTTTCTCGCAAAGGTGAGTCTGCGGCAGGTACAGATGAGCCTGCGTCAGGCGCT
>CAYNWQ010000182.1:0-3670 GCA_964400955.1 uncultured Gordonibacter sp.
TTCTCAAGATTCGCGCTATTTCGGCGCTATAAAGGAGTCGAGTGGTTCGGGACATGCGGTCTTTATCTATTGGCCGATTAATCATATTGGTACGCTTGACTAGTTGTACTAACCATAAGATGACAGGAGAGTTATGACAAGCGAAAATCTGTCGCATGCCAGCGGGCGAGAAGTGCCTACTTTTCAAGACGTTATTATGAACTTGCAACGCTTTTGGGCAAATCAAGGTTGTGTTGTGCTTCAACCTTACGATAACGAGGTGGGTGCAGGTACCTTTCATACAGCTACAACCTTGCGTTCGCTTGGACCCGCATCGTGGAAGTGTGCTTATGTGCAGCCGTGTAGGCGCCCAACAGATGGACGTTATGGCGAAAACCCCAACCGCATGCAGCACTATTATCAGTTCCAAGTGCTGCTTAAGCCTTCTCCTGATAACGTTCAAGAGCTTTATCTAAAAAGCCTCGGTGCTATCGGCATCGATGTTTTAGAGCATGACGTGCGTTTCGTGGAAGATGACTGGGAAAGCCCGACGCTTGGTGCTTGGGGTCTTGGCTGGGAAGTGTGGATTGACGGCATGGAAGTGACGCAATTCACTTATTTTCAGCAGGTAGGCGGCTTTGAGTGTAAGCCGGTGCCTGCCGAGATTACCTATGGTCTTGAGAGATTGACTATGTATATACAAGGTGTTGACTCGGTTTACGACATCGTGTGGAGCCGAGGCGCAGACGGTAGTGTGTTTACCTATGGAGATGTCTTTTTAGAAAACGAGCGTGAGTTTTCGGCTTACAACTTTGAGGTTGCTGACACTGAGCTATTGTTTGGCGAATTTGACCGCTATGAGGCAGAATGCAATCGTGTGCTTGAGGCGGGATTGCCGCTTGCAGCTTACGACTACGTCTTGAAATGCTCGCATGCGTTTAACTTACTTGATGCGCGCGGCGTCATCTCTGCGACTGAACGCATGGGATACATCTTGCGTGTGCGCACTATCGCAAAAGCATGCTGCGCGAGCTATCTTAAACACGTAGTGGAAGAGGGCGGAGTTAAGCGCGACGGTGCTACAGGAAAGGAGGCGGATCATGGCGAATAAAACGCTTGCCTTTGAAATAGGCACTGAAGAGCTGCCTGCTTTCGACTTGCATGCAGCAACCCAGAAACTCGAGGGGCTTGCAAGTGGCGCACTTGACGGCGCGGGTATCCCGCATGGAGAAATTGCAGTGTATTCTACGCCTCGTCGCCTCATTATTGTTGTAGATGAGGTGCCGGAAAAAACCGAAGCACGTAGTGAGGCTTTTCGTGGGCCATCGGTAAAAATCGCTTTTGATGAAGCAGGAAATCCAACGCGTGCAGCAAGTGGTTTTGCGCGCGGAAAAGGCGTTGACGTGAGCGCTTTAGAGCGTAGGTGTGAGGGTGATACCGAATATGTTTATGCGGTCATAGATACACCCGAGCGCGATGTAGCTGCTCTTTTGCCGGAGCTTTTGGGTAACGTAATCGTGTCTATCCCTTGGCCGAAGACGCAGCGTTGGGGGAGTAGAGACGAGCAGTTTTCGCGTCCGGTGCGTTGGCTCTACGCTCAGTTGGGCACAGAGATTATCCCCGTGACTTTCGCGGGACTTTGTGCGACAGACGAAACGTACGGGCACCGCTTTTTGGCGCCCGGTCCACATAAAATAGCTTGCGCCGATAAGCTCATCGAGGTGTTGCGCGCGTCGTTTGTCGTGCCAAGCGAAGCAGAGCGCGAAAAAAGCATTCGTGAGCAAGTCGCTTGTATTGAAAAAGAAAGCGGGCTTAAAGCTGACCTGCATGCAAAAACTTTGCAGGAAGTCATAAATCTTACTGAGTATCCAACAGTAATGGTGGGAGAGTTTGACGAGCTCTTTTTAGCAGTGCCAAAAGAGATTACGGTGGATGCGATGCTTGTGCATCAGCGATATTTTCCTTTGTTTAGTGAAAGTGGTGCACTCACTAACAAGTTTCTTATTACAAGTAATGGTGACGCGAAATTTGCCTCTAACATTATTGATGGTAATCAGCGCGTCGTTGCAGCGCGTCTCTACGATGCCAAGTTTTTCTTTGACGAAGACTTACGCCAACCACTAGAGGCTTTTGTTGAGGGACTCGATAAGGTGGTATTCCAAGAGTCTTTAGGTACGACTCTTGAAAAAACTAAGCGTATAGTTAAACTCGCTCGGCACTTTGCAAGCGCTGCAGGCTTGAACGAGACCGATGCGCGTGATGCTGCGCGTGCGGCTTACCTTTGCAAGGCTGACCTCGTGAGTGGAGCGGTCGTAGAGTTCACAAGCGTGCAAGGCATTATGGGTAGCTACTATGCCGCTGCATCTGGAGAAACTCCCCAAGTCGCGCAAGCTATCGCAGACCACTATCGACCGCGTTTTTCGGGCGACGATTTGCCGGCGACGGATGTGGGTAAAGTGGTTGCGCTTGCCGACAAGCTCGATACTATCTGCGGACTTTTTGCGGTAGGACAGGCGCCAACCGGGTCGTCTGACCCCTTCGCTTTGCGCCGCAGCGCTATCGGTATCGTGTCTATTTTGCCGTTCTTTGCACATCTGTCTTTACTTGACGCCATTGATGCTTCACTTGACGCGTATACGGCCGATGGTATCGAGTTTGACCGCGAAAAGACTCGCGCTGAAGTGATAGATTTCTTTATCACACGTACAAAGGTAATGCTGCGTGATGAGGGTGTCGCACCTGATGTGCTCGAGGCAGTGCTTGCGGTTGGTGTCTTTGAGCCCATGGAGCTCATACGCCGTGCGCGTGCGCTTTCTTCTGCACGTACAAATGAACCGGAAACTTTCGATGACCTTGCGACTGCTTATGCGCGTGCTAACAACTTGCGAGATGCATCTTGTGGCGCTGATTTTGACGAAAGTAAATTTATCGAAATTGAGCGTGCGTTAGCGTCAGCCATTGCTCAAGCTGAAAGCCAGGTTAATGCAGCTCTAGAGCGTGATGACTATGCGACAGCTCTTACAAAGCTTGCCGCGATGCGCTCACCTATTGATGAATTTTTCGCAAATATCATGGTTATGGATGAAGATCTCGCATTGCGAGAAAACCGCATGAAGTTGCTCAACGCGTTTGTCGCTGTGTTTGCAAACGTTGCCGATTTTGGAGCTATGGCGAAAAAATAAGCCGTAACTTGCGCGCTTGGTGCCGAGTGTGCACACACGCACGAAGCCGCGCGTCATAAGCTACACACCACAACGCTCAAGTATTTGAAGAGAAGCAAATGGAAGACTTTGTCATACGCGAAAATACCACGCCGCTCCCTACGATTCATATAGTGAGCGACTCTGTTGGGCTGACGGCTCAAGCGGTAGCTCGTGCAGCTGCGGCTCAGTTTGGCGTCACAAATCCTAATATCGAAATTCTTCCTAAAGCGACTGAGTTTGCCCAGATTGAAAGCTTTCTTGACGAGCATGCGGCCTACCACAATAAGCATCTAGGCGACAGTCATATACTGGTTTTTTATACGCTTGTCGATGCTGATTTGCGTGGGCGGCTTGCGCGTTATGCTGCTGCGCATGACAATATCTATGCGGTCGATCTTATGACAGGAGCCATTGATGCAATCGCGCACTTAAGTGGGCTCGAGCCTTCCACAAAACCTGGTGGTTTGCATGTGGCAGACCAGTACTAT
>CAYNWQ010000183.1:0-3665 GCA_964400955.1 uncultured Gordonibacter sp.
ACTCAATATCTTAAGCGTTATCTCTCGACATCACCAACATGACGGCTTAAGAAAGCGTGGTGTCGCGCTCATCGTCAGACATAACTGGCGCAAGCTCACCCATCAACACATCTACCTTTTGTTGCGCGCTCGAAAGGCGCCCTTGCAAAGCTCGAAGCAATGCCACGCCGCGCTCGTAACTTGTCAAGCTATCTTCAAGCTCAAGCGTATTACTCTCGAGTACCCCTACGATGCTTTCGAGCTCTGCCATTGCTTCGCGAAACGTAAGTTCTTCAATTGGTCTAGCTTGCTCAGTCATACTTATTTGTCCTCTTTCTTTTCTGTAATACCATCATCTATTAAAGTCTTGGGTTCTACGCCCTCTACGCGACATTGTATTGCACCATCTGACACCGTCAAACACAAAGCATCGTCTTTTTTCACCTGTGAAACACTTTTTACAACTTGCCCGCTTGTATCTTGCGCAAACGCATAACCTCGCGAAAGCACCGCAAGCGGAGAGAGGCTGTGCAAACGTGCAGCAGCAAGCCCACACACACGCTCATAAGGTAAAACGAGATTGCGACCACAGTGAGCGGTACGCGTAGCTATTGCGTCAAGTGCTACTTGTTTGTTGCTCAACATTGACGCACCGCTTCGCTTAAACCGCTTCAAAAGCGTATCAAGACGCAGGGTATCGCGCTCTATATTGGAAGGCAGCACACGAGTGAGACGGCTTGTATAAAAGTCGAGAGTTTGTGCATCTGTTGCAAAAAGCTGCGCAGAGTCGCGAAAAAGAGGCCTCGTCGAAAGACTTGTCAAAGTCGTACGCTCCTTTTCTATTTTACGCATCAAAGCAGTTTTTAGCGTACGCGCATATCGTGCAAAAGTCGCGCTAAGTTCTTTGCGCGACGGACTTATCGCCTCAGCCGCGGCAGTTGGTGTTGAAACGCGCGCATCGGAGACCATATCGCAAAGGTAGTTATCCCTCTCATGCCCTATACCAGTCACTACCGGCACCGGACATGCAGCTACAGCTCGAGCAAGCGCCTCATCATTAAAAGGCATCAGATCTTCAAAAGACCCACCTCCGCGCACAACAAGTACCACTTCCGCCCCAGCACACACCGTTGCATTGATGCCTTCAATTATACCCGCTGGAGCACTTGGTCCTTCTACTAATACACCGGCAACGAGCACTTCTGTCAGAGGAAAACGCTTACGTAAAGTACGCAAGACATCATGCACCGCTGCACCACGAGGTGAGGTAACCAATCCTATACGTTCAGGATATAGTGGCAGCGCGCGCTTGCGTGCCTGACTTGTCAGACCCTCTGCTTCAAGTTTTCTCGCGAGTGCCGCAACTTGCATACGCAGACGACCCTCACCTGCAAGCTCGATAGACAACACATCAAAATTCATGCGACCCTTAAGTGCATAAAGCGTAAAATGTCCTGTTATTTCTACGAGCATACCTACTGCAAGCGTAACGCCGGCAGATCTGTAGCGATTAGCCCACATAAGACAAGGTAGCGACGATGCAGTGTCTTTAACCGTGAAATACATCGCCTTGTATCCAGGCTTCGAAACCTCAGACACCTCACCCACGATGCGCACCGAGATACCCTCAAGCGAGCCCTTAGCCAAAGCTAGAGCAGCAGAAACAGAAAGTGGCGCTTCGTCTTGACTCAAGGTAACTCCTTAATCGCGACTTTGTGCAAGCAGCCACAAAAGTTGCAAAATTGAAGTAAGCGCAGCAGCAACATAGGTAAGAGCACATGCGCGCAAAACTCTCGCGGCACCCGATTGCTCGTTTGCGGGCAGGCCAATGGTAGCCATATATCTCATAGCACGCCCGGAAGCATCAAACTCGACCGGCAGCGTAACAAGTTGAAACAGCACGACAACCGCATATAAGATAATCGCAAATGCCTGCAGACCAGCGATTTGCATAAATATACCAATCATCAGTACAAACACCCATGCGTTTGATGCGAAATTTACTGCCGGCACTAAAGATGTGCGCACACGCATAGGTGCATAGTTTTGCGCATATTGATATGCATGTCCCACCTCGTGGCAAGCCGTCGCAGTGGCAGTAACCGTACGTCCATCATAAGCTTCAGGAGAAAGCGTAACCGAATTAGTACGTGGGTCAAAGAAGTCTTGCCCCGCACCTCCTCTGCGTACCTCAACATTTTGTATGCCGTAAAAAGCAAGCATACGACGCGCAGCTTCTGCGCCTGTGTACATATTTGATACACCCACGCCTGAATATTTCTTAAGCATATGATTTACATAGCCGGATGCAGCCATGCCAATAATCAAAGTAACAATAATGAGCCCATAATAACCTAAACCTAGCATTTGCAGAAACACTCCTTTGTAGTTGGTTCCTTTTATTTTGACGAACAAGTTAGAGTCTCGCACATGCAAGCTCGCATTATAAGCCATGCAAGACACAAACTAAAACGCTTGTTCTTATTTTTGCTAGTATACGCGAGCCACTCATCAAATCATGTCACGTTGCCGAAACGTTGGAAAAAACCTATTAAGTCATTGTTATTTTCCGTCAAAACAATCAAAAATAAAACCATCACGAAAGGATGGCTTTATCACTGGCTAAACCGTTTCAAACACTACAACCTAGCTGCGAGATTCTACTCTTAAGCTATCCCCTTCAAGCGAAAGCGAGATTTCACCAGCAAGCAAGCGTAAAAGCTCCTCACCCACAAGAGAACGTCGCCAGCCACGTAAAAGGTCAATGTCTTGAGTGTAACCACGGGCAACACGCGCCAAGTCGTCATGACTTGCAAGCGTTTGAAACGCTACACCATTTTCACGCGCACGTAAACGCACGAGCGCACACATCAAGTCAAGCTGCGCGTCTACATTTGGTTCGTTTTTGCCTTTATCAAGCTCAGGCCACGTATCGCTAGGCGCATCAAGGCCACGCTTGATAAGCTCAACAACACTGCGCGCATCCCGCGTGCACAAACGCTCTCGCATACCACGTACCATAAAGAGCTCGTCAATCGTACGCGCCTCGCGTTTGCAGGCTTCGACGATTTGCTCGTCAGTCACCACCCATTTACGCGGCACATCGCGCTTTTGAGCGGTTGTTTCTCGCCAAGCTGCAAACTCACGCGCCGCAGAAAGCTGACGAGGAGACAATTGCGATGCACGTTTTAGGCGGCGAAACCGTTTACGCTCACACGCTTCATAGCGAGCTGGGTCACACATGTCTTCAAAATCACGATCAAGCCAGGACAGGCGTCCTTTTGCACTCAAAGAAGCGCTCATTTTTTTGTACAACGGCGGCAAATAGAGCACGTCATCCGCGGCATATTCAAGTTGAGAATCACTCAAAGGTCTATGCGACCAGTCAGTAAAAGAGTCGCCTTTTTTGAGAGTCACGCCACATTCGGCATGTACAAGTGCACCATAACCAATTTGTTGCGTATGCCCAAGAAGTGCCGCTGCAACTTGGGTATCAAAAATAGGGTGAGGCAGCACGCCCACCTCGCGATAAAGTATTTCCAAGTCCTGGTAACCAGCATGAAAAAGCTTTGTGATGCGCTCATCTTGCAAAAGAGGAACTATGACTTTCAAATCTCGCACCGCAAAAGGGTCAACGATAGCTACTTCATCAGTCGTGGCAAGTTGCAAAAGACAAAGCTTTGCGT
>CAYNWQ010000184.1:0-3663 GCA_964400955.1 uncultured Gordonibacter sp.
AGGGAACGCCGGTTTTTCCGCATGAACCACTTGTGCGGGTGACAGGTCCTATCATGCAATGCCAGTTGCTCGAGACTGCGTTGCTTAACTGCATAAACTTTCAGACGCTTATCGCGACTAAGGCGGCACGCGTGTGCCTCGTGGCACAAACGCCTGTTGCCGAGTTTGGCCTGCGCCGTGCGCAAGGTGCAGGAGGAGGCGTGTGGGCAAGTCGTGCGGCTGTCGTGGGAGGGTGTGCCTCGACGTCAAACGTGCTTGCGGGTCAGCTGTATGGTGTGCCGGTTTCGGGTACGCATGCGCATTCATGGGTGATGTCTTTTCCTGACGAGCTTACGGCATTTCGTACCTATGCCCGTATCATGCCCAAAAACTGCATTCTTTTGGTTGATACCTACGATGTTTTTCAGGGCATTAAAAATGCGATAACGGTAGGTCTTGAGATGCGCAAGCGTGGAGAGCATTTAAGCGGCATACGCATCGATTCGGGCGACTTGGCATGGCTTGCAAAGACAGCGCGACGGATGCTTGATGATGCGGGACTTACCGATTGCGGTATTGTGCTTTCTAACGACCTTGACGAGTATACGATACAGTCTATACGCGACGAGGGTGCGCAAGTTATGTCATGGGGTGTTGGCACAAAGCTCGCCTGCGCTTATGATCAGCCAACGCTTGGCGGTGTGTATAAACTTTCGGCTACGCGCACCCGCGGCGACGATACTTGGAGCGACTGCCTGAAGATATCGGAGTCCGCTGCAAAACTCACCGTACCTGGTGTACTTGATGTGCGTCGTTACTATCACGAGGATGGGCGCATCGCGGGAGACATGGTATTTGACATCAACACCGGTGTGCACGAAAGTGAAATTATCATTGACCCTTGTGATGATTTGCGTCAAAAAGTGCTTAAAGGAAAACGATTCGAGACTTTGCTAGCACCTCTTGCGCGAGGCGGTAAAGTGGTGCTTGCTGACAACGAGAGAGACGCGCTGTGTGCACGTGAACGCGCGCGTGCAGGACTTGCTACGCTTGACGAAAGTCAAAAGCGCATGCTCAATCCGCATTCGTATCCGGTCGGTCTTGAGCGCGATTTGAGTAATCGCAGACATAAGCTCGTAGCAAGGCTGCGCGGCCTTGCGTAAGTGGCGACGGTGTGTGTGGCAGTGCGTACGATGAGGTATGACGGTGTATGCGAGATGTGCGCGACAAAGTGTGTGGCGGTGTGTGCGACGATGTTGTGGCAGTGTGTGCGACGATGAGTGGCGATTTGAGCCATGACTCAAGCGATGATTTTTAAGTATAAGGGGGAAATGTGATAAGGATAATCACAGACTCGGCATCTTCTATTCCTGCTGATGTAGCGCGTGATTTGGGTATAGAGATCATCACGCTCTATGTACAAAGAGATGGCGTCGAATATGCTGACGCGACCATGGACTTAGATGCTTTTTATGCTGACATTTACGACATGATTGACGATATCCCGACGTCAAGCCAGCCGTCTCAGTATCTTTTCGAAACGTATTTTGAAGACGCGGCGGCACAAGGTGATGAGGTTTTAGGTATCTTTATCTCTACGGGTTTGTCGGGTACGTATAATGGAGCAGTACGCGCTGCGCGTGCGGTAAAGTCGCGCAACCTTGGCTTTTCATGTACGCTTATCGACTCGACTTCTTGCGGCGGTGATGAAGCAAATCCGGTGCTTGATGCAGCGTATGCGCGTAATGCAGGCAAAAACATGAAAGCTTGTGTGCGTGCGGCAACGCATGCAATCACCTGCTCGCGTTTTATATTTACGCCCGAGTCGCTTACTTTTTTGCAAAAGGGTGGGCGCATAGGAGGTGCGGCTGCGTTGCTTGGTAATCTCATCCAACTCGCGCCTGTGCTTTCGGTACGAGATGGCGGCGCCATTACGTTTGCAAAGGTGCGTACGCAAAAGCGCGCGCTGAGTAGCATTTTTCAAGCGTTTAGCGATGATGTGAGTGCACATGGGCTCAAACGCGCGGTCGTGCATTATATTGGAGACAAAAAGCCAGCGCAGAAATGGGCAAGTGAGGTAGTTGAGCCCTTTGTAGGCGAGCCAGTGAGTGTGTTGCCGGTGAGCCCGGTAATCGGGCTGCATGTAGGGCCTGCGGTAGGTATCGCCTATGAATGCAAGCGTGCGATTGAAGGAAAACTGACCGGTTCTGTGCGCGAGCGCGTTTGCGTGGTATAGCGTCTCGCTAGCGCCTGACGGACGCGCGTCGAGCGCCAGGCGCTAGGCGACGAGCGGCCCTAAAGCGAGGACGCGAGGTATAAGAAAGGTAGAGAATGCGAAAGTGCAATCTCATAATTGATTCGTGTTGCGACCTGCCAAGCGAAGTGGTAGATCGTGCAGGTGTGGAAGTGCTTGGTTTCCCCTATCTTATGAGCGACGGGGAACACATAGACGACCTTTACACCACTTCAACTGCGCATGATTTCTATGAATCCATGCGCTCAGGTGAGACACCTCAGACAGCACAGATTCCTATCCCTGTTTTTCAAGAATCTTTTGAGCGCGCGGCGGCAAGTGGCGTACCAACGGTTTATCTTAGTTTTGCAAGCGCGTTGTCGGGTAGCTTTAATACGGCGCAGCTCATGCGAGACCAAATCGTTGAGGCTCATCCGGGAGCAGAGTTGTATGTGGTGGATACCATGCAAGCATCCATCGCAGAAGGTCTCTTGGTGTATGAGGCTATACGCCAATGCGACAAGGGTCTTTCTGCGCGTGAGCTGGTAGATTGGGTGAGTGAAGCGCGCTTTTTTGTCGACGCGCAATTTATGGTGGACGACTTTGAATCGCTGCGTCGTGGCGGACGTATTCCGGCATCAGTTGCCTATGCTGGCGCAAAGCTCGATGTAAAACCAATGCTTAACATCGCCACCGACGGCAAACTTGCTTTGTCTGGCGTAGCGCGCGGGCGCAAAAAAGGCATCAAGCAGCTCGCGGAGTACTACCAAAAACACGTTGCTATAGACGGACAGGAAAACTACGTCGTCGTTGCAAACGCGGATTGCCCTAAAGACGCCGAGCGACTCAAAGAGGCTCTCGCAAAAGTCGATGAGCACATCTTGTTTTTGGAAAGTAGTATAGGTCCGGTTATTGGCAGTCATGTGGGGCCTGGCATGCTAGCTGTGGTCTTTTGGGGAAATGACCGTCGTGAGGAGTTAACGGTCGCAGATCGTATCGCACGAAAAGTGCGGAAGGGGGAGTAGTAGTGAAATACGTATATGCAGGTCACGAGGGCTTTATCGGGGCGGTGGAGCCGAGGTTAGCTAATGCGGGGTTCACGCGCGTGCAAGACGCAGGTAGCGCGGACTTTGCTTTTACTTTTTGCACTTCACAAACCGAGCTTGAAGACGTGTATTTCGGCGAGGATGGGTTTATACAATGCGCCGAAAAAGACACGGTGCTTATTGACCTGAGCGCTTCAACACCGGGGTTTGCGCGCGAATTGAGTGCGGTAGCGCAAGTAAGCGACCTTGTGTTTGTAGAGGCGCCACTTTTAATTGACAATATGGTAAGCGAGCACGTCTTTACCGACAAAGAAAACCTTCACTGCTTTGTGGCGGGCGACGAAAAGGATATCGCGCGGGCAGAGACCTTGCTTAAGTGCCTTGTGAGTGACATCCACAAAACGG
>CAYNWQ010000185.1:0-3655 GCA_964400955.1 uncultured Gordonibacter sp.
CTGCACGATGTGCCCAAACCTCTAGTTGCTCGATGGCAGCAGCACGAAACGTATCGGCGCTACCCAAAATAACGCTGCGACCCGCATCGCGAGCTTCTTTGGCAAGCTTACCAACGGTTGTTGTCTTCCCAGTACCATTGATGCCAACAAAAAGCACGCATGCCGCATCTCCCCCAAAGATCTCCTCGCCGCCACTCGCAAAGGTATCTGCAATTTGTTCGTTAAGCAAGTCAAGTACCGCCCAGGCATCAGGAAGAGCACGACGCGTCGACATATCTTGCAAGTTTTCGACAATCTCCTCAGCCGCAAGTGCACCAATGTCGCTTAAGATTAGCGTCTCGGTGAGTCCGTCCCAAAACTCTTCATCAAGGTCAGGACCTCTATCAAGCAAAACATTGATTTGCTCTTTAAATTTATCACGAGAGCGTGTGAGCCCTTCGTTTATCTTGTCGAAAAAACCCATTGCTACATCCTTTTTCCTTTAGCTATTCAGCATATTCGAGCGCACGTTCGAGTTTTTGACTAATCACTTTCGTAACACCATCTGCTTGCATGGACACACCAAAGAGCACATCAGCCATCTCCATCGTGCGTCTCTGATGCGTAATCATAATAAGCTGCGTGTGGTCACGCAGAGTCTCAATATAAGCCACGAGTCGACGTAGGTTAGTATCGTCAAGTGCCGCCTCAACCTCGTCAAGAATATAAAACGGCGTCGAGCGAATACGATAGACTGCAAACAAAAGTGCAAGCGCCGTGAGCGATTTTTCGCCACCACTCATAAGCATCATCTTTGTAATACGCTTACCACGAGGCTGCGCTGACACCTCAACACCCGTACCCTCTAAGTCATCAGGATCAACCAAAGATAGATGCGCACTACCACCAGGGAAAAGCACTGAAAATATCTCTTGGAAATTTTTGTCGACTGCCTCATAGGTGCGTACAAAGTCGTCTTTCATGCGTGCGTCAATCACACGATTAATCTTTGCAAGCGAGCGTCGCGCACTGTCGAGATCACTGAGCTGACCTGCAAGATAATCATAGCGCACCTTGAGTGCTTCGTATTCTGCGGCTGCATCAGGATTGATGGTACCCATATTGGTAATGCGACGACGCAGCTTGAAAGCACGCTCTTCTATCTCAGGACGATTTGTTATCTCAGGCAGAGCAAGCGCCGTTTCAAGAGGGGTGGCGCAATCTTGCACGATGACCGAAACACCTGCCTGCACCTGCACTTCAAGACGACCTTTATCAACACGCGCAGCATTAAGCTTTTCATTTACTTCGTCAAAGGCCGATTGTGCCGCACGAGCCTCAGTGCGGGCTGTATTGACCACATCATGTAAGCCACTTGACGCATCTTGGGCAGCTTGTGCAGCATCTTCGAGCTTGCGCGTGCGAATGCGCGCATTTGCAGAGAGCTCTTCAAAAAGTGCGAGCAAAGGTGTCATGCGCAAGATGCAAGCACGTTTGCGCATAAGGGTCTTAGTCGCATTTGCGCTTGTCGTATCGATTCTTTCTATCTCATCGAGACGTGCTTGTCTCACACGCTCAGTATACGTTTGGCGTTGTGCAAGTGTTGCAGCAGAAAGCCTAGCTGCACCTAGAGCATCTGAGAGCACCTGCATTTGCTCTCGCAAAGGGGCAACTGCCTCTTGTGCTGCCCCAAGTTCTTCTTTTGTTTGTGCAAGACTTTGCGTAAGTTCTTCGACTTGTGCGGCATGAGACTCAGCATCAGGTCGTGCTTTATCGACCGCGCCCTGCGCTTGCGTGCGCTCGGCATCAGCATTTTCGATTTCCCTGCGCACTGAAGCGAGCTTTTCTTGTGCGCGCGTCGCTTCTGCACGAACGGCTTCGAGTTTTCCGCGAGAAGTCGCAAGCTCTTGGCTGAGCGCAAGACTTGTTGCTTGCGCTGCACGTAAAGCTTTTTCAGACTCTTCCACCACTGCGAGGGCTTCGTCCACTTCAACACGTGCCTTCTCATAGCTTTCACGCGTGTCCGCGAGCCGTCTCGCGCGGCAAAGCGCGCCTTCTGTGTCTTCGGCAGCGTCATCTCCTAGAGTAATCTTTCCTGAAGGCCACACAACACTGCCATCTTCGGTCGCAAAGCGCAAACCATACGTATCTTTCGCATGTGCATCAAGCGCAGCATCGAGACTTTCACATACAACGATATCTCCTAAAAGCGCATATACTGCTCTGCGTGCTTCATCTGGGAAAGTCAGCTCATCAATCAAAGGAGCACTGTCTTTGCCGAGCACACCTGCCAAAAAAGCTTTGCGCGCAGGCGCTTCCATCGACGAGTCGTCTTCGCGCATCACGAGCGTAACGACGCCTTTCATCTGCGCCTCATCAAGAGACACTGCCACACGAGCAGCAGAAGCGGCATCATTTATCAAAAGTGCAGCTATATCCTTACCCAAAAGATGTTCGACAAGTGCCTCTTTACCAACAGGGGCAACGAGGGTATGCGCAAGCGGCGAAAGTTTGCCCGCAAGCGTATCGGCACTCTCTTGTAGCCATGCCAGCGCAGGACCTGCAGCACGCGCACTAGCATGCTCGATTTCTTCAATCGATTTTATCTCGCTAGCAAGCGCGCGTGCCTTATCTTGAGCTGTATCACGCACCTCGCGCGCATTCTCGCAGTCTTTAAGAAGTTGTGCTACTTGCGCGCGAGCTTGACTCTCCTTTTCAACGAGTGCATCAAGTGCATTTGAAGCGCTCGTTGCCTGACCACTCAAGGTATCGGCATCACATTTTGCCTGCTCAAATTGCAGATTTAGTTCTTTCTGGTGACCCTCAATGAGCTTAATATGAGCCATATGCTGAGTGAGCGCTTCTTGAGTTTTTGCTTGTGCGAGGCGTGCAGCATCAAGTGATGACTCGATTTTTCTACTTTGTCGGCCAAGCTCTGTAGTTTTGTGCTCAAGCTCACTTCTCTCACTCGTCAGCGCCGCAAGATCTTTTTCAAGCATCGCCACTTTTTCATCAGCCGCCGCACTAGCTGCTTTAACCTCAGCAAGTTGACTATCGGTTGAGGCAAGCTCGCGCTCAGCACTGCTGCGTTTAGCTTTGTTTGCCTCGAGCGAGACCTCAAGCTCACTTGCTCTATCTTGTGCGCTGCGCCGTCTTTCGCGCGCAACTAGCATGGCCGAATCGAGATGCTCGAGTGCACTTGCGGCCTGTCTATGTTTGCGCGAAAGCTCATTAGCATCGACACTTTCGAGGCGAATCTTTTCTTGGAGCTTATTCATATGCTCTTCGGCTTGAGTAATCTGTGTGCGGCATTTCTCGAGTTCCCCAGAAAGCGTGCTCTCGCGAGTGCAAACCTCATCCCACTTGCGCTGCAATATGCGCAAATCGTCAACCGCAAGCTGCAAAGTTGCCTCACTGAGCTCATCGGCAAGTCCCTGATAAGCGCGGGCGCGTTTTGCTTTGCGCTCAAGCGGTGCGAGCTGTCGCTCTACCTCTGCAACCACATCACGAGCGCGCGCGAGGTGGATGTCCATTTGCTCGAGCTTGCGTTCGCTTTTTGCTTTGCGTTGTTTGTGCTTGAGCACACCAGCAGCTTCTTCGATAAGGGCGCGCCTGTCTTCGGGTCTCGATTGTAGTATGGAATCGAGGCTTCCCTGACTAATGATAGAATGAGTAC
>CAYNWQ010000186.1:0-3638 GCA_964400955.1 uncultured Gordonibacter sp.
GTTGATAGGTTGATAGGTTGATAGGTTGATAGGTTGATAGGTTGATAGGTTGATGGGTTGATGGGTTGATGGGTTGATGGGTTGATGGGTTTGCTTTGTAGGCTCGTAGGGGTTATACATAACAAAACAATTCCGTCATTATTTGTTGTTCATATTTGTTCAACTTACAGTATACTGTTGCACGGTAGCTGAAGAGCGTCATATGTAGCCCTTTGTGCGAGTGGCAGCGGCAGGGATATATACAACGCCATTCAGTAAGACAATCAAACGAAAGGACTTTTTATGTACAGTTCAGAAGCACGCGTAGTGCGCGGTCTTAGTATCGCAAACATCGTTATATCCATCTTGGTTCTGCTCCTAGCACTCGTTGCTATCGGCTTTTCCTTTATCATCGCTGCAGCGTTCACCGACCCCACCATAAGCGCAGAAGCTACATCGAGTCTCAGTTCGAGCGATTTAGCAACTCTGTCCGCTATGGGCTTGACTGCCGATGATGCATCAACAATCACCGTTGGTCTTTTCTTCGTCTACGGAGGATGTCTGTTTGTTGGGGCTCTTCTCAATCTCATCGCCGGCATTATCGATCTGCGCAGCTGCAAAAATGGTAAGTATGGCGGAGCTTTTGTATGGGCTATCGTTGGTGCGATTACTTCATTTTTATGCGGATCATTCATTTGCACCGTGCTCTTTATCATCGCTGCAGTTTATCTCAGCAAACTTAAGAAAGCACCTCTTCCGACCAATCCAAGCGCACCTTACTCACAGCCACTACAGTAGGGATTTGAAAATCACGAGCCTCGGCTGACAAGTGATACTTAAAAAGAGAACCCGGCTTCGGGTTCTCTTTTTTATACGGGAGGTTATTTGAGTTTACAGGACAAAGCCGGGGTTGAACCTCAAAAGGAGTGTCCAATTTTGGGTGTCGATACCTCTCAGCACACACTAGTCCTGCGGGGTGCGCCAAAGAAGGAGGAACAAACAAATCGATGCGCTCTTGCTAACACACAGCTCATCCTGCGGGGTGCGCCAAAGGAGGATAAACAAACAAGTCGATGCGCTCTTGCTAACACACAGCTCATCCTGCGGGGTGCGCCAAAGAAGGAGGAACAAACAAGTCGATGCGCTCTTGCTAACACCCCGCTCGTCCCGCAGGGCGCGAAAAGGAGGAGCAACGAGCAAGCCGATGCGCTTTTGCTTACGCGCCGCTAGCCCTGCGCGACATGCTCGAGCAAGTGGTTCACTGCTAGTCTTGGGGCACACGCCAAAGGAGAATGAAGCCCACGATGAAAAGAACTGCGATAGAGCACACGCCAATCGAGGAATTGCCCGTAAGCTGCGTAAATACGCTCACTAAAAACGTGCCCATGACAGCGGCGTATTTCCCAAAGATATCGAAAAAGCCGTAGTACTCGTTAGCGTTATCTTTGGGGATAAGTTTGCCAAACTCACTGCGCGAAAGCGCTTGTATGCCGCCTTGAAAAAGTCCCACACATATTGCCAAAATCCAAAACTCAAGCGCGCTACGCAGGAAAAACGCCGCAAAAAGCGTGATGCAAAGATAAGCGAGTACGGCGATAAGCAGCATGCGTTTAGTACCAAAGTGAGAGGAAAGTTTCCCATACGCAATCGCCGAAGGGAAAGCCACAAACTGCGTCACTAAAAGCGCAAGCACGAGCTGGGTTGAGTCGATACCCAAATCGGTACCGTAGCTTGTAGACATCTTTATGATGGTGTGCACGCCGTCGATGTAAAAGAAAAATGCAAGCAAAAACAAAAGCAAGCGCTTATCGGCAGCAATGTTTTTCAAAGTGCGCCACAGACCCGAAAACGTGTCTTTGAAAAGGTGTGTTGCGCGCTCTTTGAAGTGAGTTTGCTTTACGTTGCGGATAAGCGGGATACTAAAGGCAACCCACCACGCAGCTGTTAGAACAAAGGCAATCTTCATGCCAACAGCCATGCTAATGCCGACAGCGGAGCCACCAAGCACTATGGCAAGGCACGCTATAAAAGGCACGCACGAGCCGATGTATCCCCAAGCATACCCTGCGCTCGATACCTCGTCATAGCGCTCTTCGGTTGTCGCATCAACCAAAAACGCGTCGTAGAAGACCATCGAACCATTGAGCATGACCGACGAGATAACGTAGACGATCAAGAAAGGCAAAGCCGTCTGCGGCAAACCAAGCGCCGCACAAGCTACTGCACCCGTACCGATAGTGCCAATGAAAAACTTCTTTTTGTTGCCCTGAATGTCTGCAAGGCTACCCAAAAAAGGCATGAGCAACGCCAAAATAAGAGACGCGACCGTTTCGGCGTATCCCCAAGCCACCACAACAGAAGAGCCCTCTGAAGCAAGCGACTTAAAATACACCGGGATAAGCGCTGTTGACAGCAAAACGAACGCAGAATTTCCCACGTCATACATTATCCAGCTGCGTTCTTGCTTGGTCATTTTTGTGCGCGCCATAGGAAGCCTTTCTTTCTTTTTTATAACAATGCTTGAAACGACGATTAACAAGCCGCTCCACATTGTATATGATATATAGGCATTACAAAAGTAAAAACTATATCAAGAACGGATACACCATGCCTGCCATAATTACTCATGACACTTTTGGTCACGAAACATACGACGAACTGCAAGACTTTATCGGTAGCTCAGAGGACGAAAAAGACGCGTTTATCTTGGGAAATCAAGGTCCAGACCCCCTCTTTTACTCAGTCGTGAGCCCACGTTTGCGCGCAGTACACAAACTTGGCGGACGTATGCACCACGAACGCCCAAGCGAGCTTTTGCTTGCTTTTAAGCAATCGCTTGATGTGCTTGAAGACGACGAACGCGAGGTTGGACGCGCTTATATACTCGGGTTCTTGTGCCATTATTTGCTCGACTCAACTATGCATCCTTTTGTGTATTGGCAAGAGTACGCGCTTTGCGACGCTGGCGTAGAGGGGCTCGATAGAAACGACGGTAATGAGGTGCACGCTGTCATCGAAAGCGAACTTGATGAGCTGGTACTTTTCGAAAAGCGCCATCTGACGGTAGCAGACTTTGATACCGCACGAGAGATACTTAAAGCAAGCATACACACTCTTGATATCATCTCAAAAATGTATGTTTATATAGCAGAAAATATGTTTGAGCTATCTATCCCTAAAGATACGTTTCGGGCGAGCGTGTTGCGTTTCCGCTGCGTACAGGCACTTTTTCATTCGAAAGACGGCGTGAAACGCGAGCTCATCTCACGCGCCGAAGAGAGAGTGCGCCGTCATTCGTTTTACCGCGCAATGAGCCACCGCGCTGTTGAGCTAAAGCTGAGCGATTTTGACAACCACGAGCACAAGATGTGGGAAAATCCTTTCACGCAAGAAAAGACAAGTGATAGTTTCTGGGACCGTTACGAGGCTGCACGCAAGCGTACGCGAAGCGAGCTTGAGGTGTTTGCGGGCACAGATTTTGATATCGAGGCGGCGGAGGGTATCACGCACGGACTCGATTTTTCAGGCGAGCCTGTGTACGCGAGAATTGTGGCAGTCGAAGAAGCGGGCGAACACGCAGACGAGAGCTAAGCCCGACGCGCGATATCAGGGGGCCGCGGGGGTGCAAAACGACAGAAGCTGCGGGCATGAGGGATTCA
>CAYNWQ010000187.1:0-3593 GCA_964400955.1 uncultured Gordonibacter sp.
GTTGTCATCTTTTAAGCCGGGTAGCATTGTGGCTTTGCTTGGCGGACGAGACAAGGGCACCGACCTTGAGCCTCTTGTTGTACGTGCGCAAGAAACTTGCAAGGCGGTTGTGCTCTTTGGCGAAAGTCGCGCGCGCTTTGCGCGGGCTTTTCTCGGTAGTGTAGGTGACGCTGCGAGTAGTGTAGGTGACGCTGCGAGTAGTGCGAGTAGTGCGAGTAGCGCAGGTGCCCTTGCGAGCAACATGTGCGAGGAGAATGAGTGTAAAACTTCTCTTCAAGTGATCTTTGCAGACCATCTCGCAGATGCACTTGAGGCAGCCTTTGGTGTTGCGTGCGCAGGTGATAATATTTTGCTTTCACCGGCGTGTGCTTCTTTTGATGAGTTTTCTTGTTTTGAAGAGCGCGGGAGTGTCTTCAAAGACCTCGTTTCCAAACGCGCTGCTGCCGCGAGTGCGCAGCTGAGCTCCCAATAAGGCTAGGGCTGTCTTTCATGGCGCCTATTTTTTCCCATAAGCTAAATAAAGTACCTTCGCGCTACGCGGGCTCGATTGCGGCCACATCTCGCGTTTTCCTTTTGCTTTGTACGTTTGCTTTAGTCCTTATCGGGCTGGTAATGGTGTACTCATCTTCGTCTATCAAAGCGATAAACGCAGGCGATAGCGCAAGCACCTATGTCGTAAAGCAGCTGGTATGGGTTGGTGTAGGTTCGGCACTTGCCTTTGTGTTGTGGAAATGTGTTCCTTTGCGCGTATGGCGAGGGCCAGCGCTTTGGGTTGCGTATGGTGTAGCTATTGTGCTTTTGTTTGCCTGCGCGGTAAAAGGCACATACATTAATGGTGGCAAGCGTTGGTTGTCTTTGTTTGGCTCGATTGGTATTCAGCCTTCTGAGTTTGCAAAAGTTGTTTTTATCTTGCTGGCAGCGCGTATTGTAACGGATTTGCGTGAGGGATTGATGAGTGGAAGGGCTTTAATAGTCCAAACTGCACTTATACTCATTCCCCTATTTTTGTTTATCTACAGGCTTGAGTCCGACCTCGGCTCAACGCTTATTTGTGTGTTTGCGATTTTGGCTGTCATGTGGTTAGGTGAGGTTAATCTGCGCTGGATACTTGGCATCTTGGCAGTAGGTGTGGTGTTTGTTGCTTGTGCTGTCTTTTTTTCTGATTATAGGTCAAATCGCCTTGTGTTTCTTGACCCTTGGAATGATGGTGAGGGAGGATATGGAAAGGGGTATCAAATAATACGTTCGTATTACGCAATTGCCGACGGCGGATTATTTGGTGTTGGTCTGGGTAATTCACACGAAAAATATCTCTATCTTTTCTCGTCAGAAAGTGACTTTATTTTTTCTATTATCGCCGAAGAGCTTGGACTTGTAGGTGCTTGCGCTGTCGTTGCTCTTTTTATAGCTTTTTATTGCTTTGGAATGCGTATTGCACGCGCATCGACATCGCAGTTTGGCATTTTAGTTGCTGCAGGCTTTTGCGTTGCTATCGTTTTTCAAGCTTTTGTAAACATTGGTAGTGCGGTAGGAATAGCGCCCACTACAGGAAAGCCTCTGCCTTTTATTTCATCAGGCGGGTCTTCTATGCTTGCAACATTTATAATGCTCGGTCTGATTTTGCGTGTCTCAAGTGAGACACAAAGCGACACAATCTATCGTGAACGACGTCAAAATCTGCGCGTTGTTCATTCAGATAAAAGTATTGCACGTGAAAATATGGCACGTGAGGCGAGGAGGTAGATCATGTTAGTAGTTTTATCAGGTGGCGGTACGGCTGGTCACATCAATCCCGCTCTCGCTCTAGCGGAAGTACTCGTTGAGCGTGGGTGTGACGTGCGCTACGCTGGTTGCCCGCATGGTGTAGAGGCGCGCCTTGTTCCGCAGGTAGGCTTGCCTTTTGAGCCTTTTGAGGCAGCAGGTTTTAATCGCTGTCATCCTCTTACATTGTTTAGCGCAATCAAAAAAATACAAAAAAGCACGCAAGAGGCAAAAGCGTGGTTTCGTGAGATTAAGCCCGACGTTGTCGTAGGCTTTGGGGGATATGTTTCTATCCCGGTCGCACGTGCGGCGCAAAGCTTGCACATTCCTGTGGTTGTGCATGAGCAAAACTCGGTCATGGGTATGGCCAACAAATATCTCGCAAAACGAGCCTGTGCAACTTGCCTTACTTATGCCAATACCGCTGAAGGTCTTAAAGCCGGCGGGCAGGTAAAAGTCACAGGAAACCCGGTGCGTAAGCAAGTTTTTGAGTCTTCGCGCGCAGAAGGTAGAGAAATGCTTGGCATACCCGATGATGCACTCATGCTGCTGGTTTTTGGCGGCAGCCTCGGGGCACGTCGCATCAATGAAGGTATGGTTGCGATAAAAAATGAGCTCTTATCCCGCGAAAACCTCTATATTGTGCATATCACAGGTCCAAAAGAATACGAAAGCGTCAAAGAGGCACTCGCGCTTACTGATGACGAAGCTGCACGCTGGCAAGTTATGGGATATCAGGATAGGATGGGAGAGACGCTTGCCGCGGCAGACGCAGTCATATCCCGTGCGGGGGCTACGTCTCTTGCTGAGATTTCTGCGCGCGCACTGCCTGCTCTGCTTATCCCGTTTCCCTATGCAACCGCAGATCATCAGACAAAAAATGCACAAGCCTACGTTGATGCAGGAGCAGCATTTATGCTCGCTGATGACCAGGTGCTCTCTTCTGATTTTTCGCGTCTAGTGTGTGAACTTATAGACGACGAAAGCGTGCGTGCTCGCATGGTGCAAGCTGCGAAAGCACAAAAGACAGCGGATGCCGTGCATATATTGGCAGATGTTGTGATGGATGCAGCTAAAGAGGCATCAAGTGCACTACAATAAGAGTTTGCAAGAAGGGTTATGCGCCTAGGTATTAGATGATTCGAGAGGCTTTGTGCTCATGACGATAAATGAATGTGACAATGATAAGAGACCAATAGATAAGATACACTTCATCGGGGTCGGTGGTGTGGGTATGAGCGGTATTGCTCGCGTCGCTTTTGACCAAGGCATGTGTGTGAGCGGCTCAGATATTAGAGAAAGCCGCTATACCACTCAGCTCAAAGAGGCAAACATTTCTATCTTTATAGGACACAGCCCTGAAAATATCCCTGCAGGAGACCCGGTAGTGGTGGTTTCGACTGCTATTTTGCCTAATAACCCCGAGCTTGTTGCTGCGAAAGAGCGAGGTCTGCGCATTTGGCATCGCGCGCGTATGCTTGCTTATCTCGGGCGTGGTCTTGATACGCTTGCTGTTGCAGGAACGCACGGCAAAACTACGACGTCTTCGATGCTTGCTTCTACGCTCGATGTACTTGGCGCGCGACCTACATTTCTTATCGGTGGTATCGTGCGCGCTTACAACACCAATGCTCATTCGGGTCAGGGAGAAATGTATGTGGTTGAGGCTGATGAAAGCGACAAGTCTTTTACCTATCTCTCTCCAAAGGCTGTGTTGATTACCAATATTGAGGCGGACCATCTCGATCACTATCACGACCTTGATGAGATTTACCGTAAATTTGCCGAGTTTATAGCGTCAGTACCCGACGACGGGGTTTGTGTGGTATGCG
>CAYNWQ010000188.1:0-3551 GCA_964400955.1 uncultured Gordonibacter sp.
TCCAAAGAAAGTCCACGCACACAAGTGCGCTACGCTTTCTTTTCCCGCCGATTGCATTCATCCGAGCCCTTCTCGCTGACTTACTAACGCCAACCTGCAAGATATTGTATGAGAGAAAATGAGTGGCGCTGACATTTGCCAGCACCACTCACGTGTCAAAAGCCACTATAAGAGTGTCAAAAGCCCCTACAAGAAAAAGATTACGGTATCGATGATAAACACCGGTATCAATATCGCGCATGACCAGCCCATATATCCAAAGAAGCTTGGCATCTTGACGTTTGCGCGCTCAGCAATTGATTTCACCATAAAGTTTGGCGCATTACCGATGTAGGTGATAGCTCCCATAAATACCGCACCAGCTGAGATAGCCAAAAGCATTGTCGGATCCACAGAACCGACGGTAGTTGCGATGGTGCTTGCGCCGCTCACGCCAAGAGCGCCGGCAGCGGTCAAAAAGACCACATAGGTCGGCGAGTTGTCCAAGAAGCTCGAAAGCGCGCCTGTCGCCCAGAAAAACTTGAGTGGCGAATCTATACCAAGCGAAGCACCGTTTGCACGCAAAAGTGCAAGCGCCGGAATCATGGTGATAAAGATACCCAAGAAAAGTTTAGCCACTTCAGCGATAGGTGCCCATTCAAAGTCATTTGCTTCGCGTACTTTCTTTGGTGTGAATTTCAGCGAAAGCCCTGCAGCAATCAAAATGAGCACAATCTGCGTGAAGTAATCAACGCCAAGATGCACTCCCTCGCATAGCTCAAATCCGTAAGTTTGTCCTGTCGCGGGATCGACGAATATGTCCATCTGTGGGATGGCACCGTTTAAGATGACGGCCACGATGATAAGCGCGAGAAAGATAAAGTTGCGTTTACCAGAAATGCCTAGAGGCACGCGCTCTGTTGCTTCTTCTTCAAGGTCAAGCGCCTCTTCGCCTTCGCGGCCTTCTTTTTTCGCAAAATGACGGTCGATGAGCGCAAATACCGTGAGTAGTATGACGGAGTTCAAAAGCAATATTGGCCAGATGTGCTCAAGCGTCCAGAAGAAAGGCACACCTCTCAAATACCCTAAAAAGAGTGGCGGGTCGCCAAGAGGGGTGAGACAGCCGCCCATATTTGCTACAAGGAAAATGAAAAACACCACGACGTGTGTTTTATAGCGACGCCAAGCGTTTGCGCGTAAAACGGGGCGGATGAGTAGCATTGCGGCACCAGTTGTGCCTACCCAGCTCGCCAAAAAAGTACCGATAGCTAAAAGGATAACGTTGTTTTTTTGGTGCCAGCGATAGTGCCCTTTATATGGATACCGCCCGATACCGTGAAAAGGCCAAAGAGCAGCACGATAAAGGGGATATAGTCTAAAATGAGCGTCTCTGCGAGTTGTACGCCGGTTTCACCGAGGCCGTAGGCGATTGCAAAAGGCACCAAAAACAAAGCCGCCCACGCAAGCGCTACTTGTAGTTGATGTTTTTCCCACCATTCGCCTTTAACGAGCGGGAAAATCGCAATAGATAACAGCATGCCCACAAAAGGCACGATGCTTATGATAGAAAGTGTTTCGCCTACTTCCACGGCCATCTCCTTATCTTTCTAGAAAAAGTAATTGAACTATTATAAGCGTTTGTTTTCGGGGCGGTGCCGCAAATATTGCATTCGGGCGAATAATCACTGCGCGCCCTGCGATTTTTATGCAAGGCGCGCTTCGTGTTTCTCTTTCTTTATGTTGGGGATATCTTTATGCGAGACGGCCGCCGAGTTCTTTTGCCGCTGCTGCCTTATCGAAATTGCCCTCAGTTGCCTGGGTGAGTGCACCCATGACGCGCCCCATATCTTTTTTCGTACTTGCGCCTGTTTCTGCGAGTACTTTATCAATCAAGGCAACGAGCTCATCTCCTGTTACCTGTTTGGGCAGGCAAGTTTCTAAAATGTTTACTTGTTCAGTTAGCATGTCGGTGCGCTCTTGGTTGTTGGCTGCCTTGATGGAGCCGTCGAGCGTTTCGCGTGTTTGCTTGAGGACGCGCTTTATCATGTTGTTGACATCAGCCTCGGTTATTTCGCGGCGCTCGTTAACTTCGATATTCTTAATCTCTCCATGTACCTGACGCAAAATAGAAAGACGGGTTTTGTCTTTTGCGCGCATGGCATCCTTGATGGCTTCTTTGAGTTCGTCGTATTTCATGAGGGTATCCTTTCTTTTTACAAATAATCCGCCTGTTATTGTACAACTTCGCATCTGTAGTGTTTGTACAACTTTGCTTCTGTGGTATTAGCGCACTACATTGCGCTGCATCGTTGCTTTACTGCTTGTTATTGTACTACCAGCCAAACAAATTGCGGCAACTCTTGTGAAAAAGATGCTAACAAGTGGTTAATTTGATTTGAAGCGCATGGTACATCACAAAAAAGTATGCTAGAGTACCCGCATGGAAAAGAACGCCAAATAACAGAGTGAATCCCATGGAAAAAAACGCTAAAAAAGATACCGAACATGCCGTTCAGACGTCAGAGCAGATGTCTGAACAAACTCGCGTAGGTAAAGCGATTACTTACCTGAATACTCCGCGCCCAACGAGTGATACGGTAAAGGCGAGCGAGATATCGTCTGAAACAGGCGCCGACACGGTGTATTGGACGCCGTCGCAGTTCAAGCCAAAGCCGCGCGACCTCAAGCGCGCACGAAAGCTGCGCAACGAGCCGTCAAATTCTTCGGCAAGTGCAGATCGCAAAGCGCGCAACGTACGCGAATACACCCTAGGCGAAGAGATTGCGAACGCGGTTACGCACGGCATAGGTGTGCTTTTGGCTATTGCAGCCATCCCGATATTGGTGGTGCGCGCTGTGGGCGCAGGTGGCGGCGTGTATTTGCTTGCCGCTTTGCTCTACACTATTACGATGATGATTGAATATCTCATGTCTACGCTTTATCACGCTATCGCGCACGATAGGGCAAAGCGCGTGTTTAAGATACTTGATCACAGCTGTATTTATTTATTTATCGCGGGCTCTTATACGCCGTTTTGCCTCGTAACTCTCGCGGAGAGCGGCGGTATTTGGCTTTGTCTGTTTGTGTGGGCTGTTGCCATACTCGGCGTGGCGTTCGAAACATTTTGGGTGTTTCGCCCGCGCTGGATATCAGCTGTGCTCTACTTGCTTTTGGGCTGGAGTATCGTGTGGTTTTTGCCGGCGCTTATTTCGGCGCTCGATCCGGTCGGTCTGTGGCTTTTGCTCGGTGGTGGCATATGCTATTCGGTCGGTTGTATTTTCTACGTGCTCAAAAAAGTACCCTATATGCATTCCATTTTTCATCTGTGGGTACTTGCGGGCAGCATTTTGCAGTTTTTCGCCATTGCCAACTACATTTTATAAGCTTAAGTTGGCATGAGGCTTATATGAAAAAGCCAGTATGAGGCTTATACAGGAGAGTGAAATTTTAAACTAATGTCAGACACTTCATCGAGTACGCCGGCAGACGCTGCGGCGGATGATTTTATAAATGCTTCGCGCGACGCAAAGGCCACATCAAGCAAAGACCTGCGCGACGCAAAGGCCACATCA
>CAYNWQ010000189.1:0-3538 GCA_964400955.1 uncultured Gordonibacter sp.
CTCGATGGCAAGATTATTTTGGCTGATGAGGTACTTACGCCCGATTCGTCACGTTTCTGGCCGGCAGCAAGTTATGAGGTAGGCAAAGACCAGCCGAGTTTTGATAAGCAGTTTGTACGTGACTGGCTCAGCGCTCATTGGGACCGCATTGGTGAGCCTCCGCGTTTGCCGCAAGAGATAATCGACAAGACAAGCGAGAAATATATTCAAGCATACGAGTTGATTACGGGACGTACGTTTAACCCGTGCGCCTAGATAACCCGTGCGCTTAAAAAGTTAGGAGTCAAAAGTATTATGAGTCAACGCAACCCCATGAACGATAGATATCAAAGCGAGGAACGTAAAGGCCTTACGCGCAAAAGTGCCGCATCGCTCAAGCCAAAGAGCAAAGCTGCAGCGAGCGTGCGTATAGAGACAAAGACCAAAACCCCCCAGCAAAAGAAGGCTGAGAAAAAAGCAGAGCGCGCAAAGCAAGCAGAGCTTGACCGCGAGTATTACAATCCTCCTACAGAAGAGTACAAGCGTTTGCGCAAAGCATGGTGGATTTTGCTTATTGCGGCTATCTTGTGCACGGCGCTTTCTTGGGTGGCGCGCGCTTGGGAGCCTGAGTGGATTAGTTTCGCAGCACTTGCTTTGGCCTATGTGTTTATCATTGCTGCTTTCTACGTTGACTTTTCGAAAATACGCAAATGCCGTCGTGCTTATCAGGCAGAAATGATGGCGTCAAAATCCAAAAAGAGTGCGAAAGACGCTGCGAAAGACAATTCTACTAGCAAAGAGAAAGCTAGCAATAAAGGCAAAGAGGCTGCTGCAGCGTCCGATGCAGCGTCCGATGCAGCGTCCGATGCAGAAAATAATTCCATCATAGCCCGTTTGCGCTCAAAGCATACGAAGGCAGAGGGGTCAAGCGAAGCAGAAACAACTTCTGTAACTGACGAGAAAGAGTAAACAGATGGTTTTGCGCATCTATGCCGAGAAAAAGCCCGGGTTTGATGGCGAAGCAGTGCAGCTCATGGCAGAGTTGCGCCTCGCTGTCGCGCAAGGTATTTCCCCTTCTGCAACCTTGCGCATCGTAAACCGCTATGACGTAGAAGGCATAGATGAGGCACTGTTTGAGCAATGTATCCCGGTGGTATTTAGTGAGCCACAGGTGGATAGGGTGTCGTTTGAACTGCCGGCTACAGAGGGTGCATACACACATATTTTTGCAGTTGAGGCGCTACCGGGGCAATTTGACCAACGCGCGGCTTCGGCAAGCGAGTGTATCCAGCTCGTAAGCCAAGGCGAGCGACCAGAAGTGCGCTACGCAAAAGTTTACATCATCTCTGGCGAGCTCACGCAAGAGGCTTTTAGCGCTATAAAGCACTACCTTATAAACCCCGTTGAGACGCGTGAAGCGAGCCTTGAAGTGCGCGACACGCTTAAAATCGCGCAGCCACAGCCTGCACCAGTAGCGCATCTCGATGGCTTTCTTGAGCTTGACGAGGCGGGATTGCGCGCATGCATTGCAGAGTACGGCCTTGCGATGGACTTTGCCGATATCTTATTTACGCAGAAATATTTCGCGTCTGAAGGTAGATGTCCTACTATCACAGAGATCAAAATGATAGATACCTACTGGTCGGATCATTGTCGTCATACCACGTTTGGCACACGTATGAGTGACGTCGTGATAGATGATGCGCGGGTGCAAGCTGCTTTCGGGCGCTATCAGGAAATGCGCCACGAGCTCGGTCGCGATGAAAAGCCAGTTTGTCTTATGGATATGGGTACCATTGGTGCAAAATGGCTTAAAGCAAAAGGTATTTTGCGCGGGCTTGATGAGTCCGAAGAAATAAACGCTTGCACGGTCAAATGCAAGGTGGATGTGGATGGAGTAGAGCAAGACTGGCTCTATCTCTTCAAAAATGAGACACACAATCATCCTACTGAAATCGAGCCTTTTGGTGGCGCGGCTACGTGTTTGGGCGGTGCGATACGCGACCCTCTGTCGGGTCGCAGCTATGTGTATCAGGCGATGCGCGTGACGGGAGCGGGCAATCCATTAGCTCCTATCAGCGAGACTTTGCCCGGCAAACTGCCACAGCGCAAACTCGTAACTACTGCAGCCGCAGGATACGCGAGCTACGGTAACCAAATTGGTCTTTCAACAGGACAGGTAAGTGAGCTTTATCACCCGGGCTATGTTGCAAAGCGCATGGAGATAGGAGCCGTGGTTGCAGCGACACCAGCGTCATTTGTGCGCCGCGAAACGCCGGCGCCGGGAGACGTGGTAGTGCTGCTCGGTGGGCGCACTGGGCGTGATGGTATAGGCGGCGCAACTGGTAGCTCAAAAGAGCACAATCTAGAGAGCCTCGAGACCTGCGGCGCCGAGGTGCAAAAGGGCAATCCGCCCGAGGAACGCAAAATCCAGCGTCTTTTCCGCCGTGGTGAGGTTTGCCGCCTCATCAAGCGCTGCAACGACTTTGGTGCCGGTGGTGTGTCGGTAGCTATAGGCGAGCTTGCAGATGGTTTGCGCATAAACCTCGATGCGGTTCCTAAAAAATACGAGGGACTCGATGGTACTGAGCTTGCCATCTCTGAAAGCCAAGAGCGTATGGCTTGTGCTATTGCTGCAAAAGATGTCGACGAGTTCTTGTCATATGCGCGCGAGGAAAACCTTGAAGCAAATGTTGTCGCGACGGTGACAGATGATGCGCGCGTGCGTTTGCTGTGGCATGATGAAGCCATAGTGGATGTGAGCCGTGAATTTTTGGCGTCAAATGGTGCGCCAAAAGAGCAAAAGGTGCACGTCAGTGCGCCGCAGCGCTACGAGTGCACGTGGGCTGGGCATACCCTTGCCGAGAAGCTCACTTCGCTTTTGAGTGATTTGAATGTTTGCTCAAATAAAGGGCTGTCTGAGCGTTTTGACTCCACCATAGGCGCAGCGAGCGTATTGATGCCTTTTGGCGGTACGCGTCAGCTTACGCCTGCACAGGCTATGGTGGCAAAGATACCCTGTGATGGCGAAACTGCGACCGTAAGTGGCATGGCTTGGGGCTTTAACCCTTACTTGAGTGAGGCTGACCAGTTTGCGGGTGCATACATCGCCGTTGTTGAGTCGGTATCGCGCCTAGTCGCGAGTGGTTTTGCCCACAAAGATATTTACCTGTCTTTCCAAGAGTACTTCGAAAGCTTGCGTGGTGATGAGCTGCGTTGGGGAAAGCCCACTTCTGCAGTACTCGGTGCATTGATGGCGCAACTTGATATAGGGGTGGCTGCTATTGGTGGCAAAGACTCGATGTCGGGCAGTTTCGAAAATCTCGATGTGCCGCCAACGCTTGTGTCTTTCGCAACCGCTATTGGCAAAGCAGAGCGCATTACCTCTCCTGAGTTTAAGTCTGCGGGAAACCGTATCGTGTGGGTGCGTCCTGCGTATAAACAAGACGGCATCTTGCCTGATGCTGCTGGGCTACTTGCGGCGTTTGAACTAGTTGAGAGTCTGATAGAACAGGGTAGTGCACGCGCGGTGTCGACACCTGGTTATGGGTGCGCGGCA
>CAYNWQ010000190.1:0-3538 GCA_964400955.1 uncultured Gordonibacter sp.
AAAAGCGTTGACGGTTTTGTGCTATGAGGCCGCAACGTTGGTCCGTGGATGTCGGCCTTTGCTTTTGGAACGAGTTATTTTTCTGCGGTGGTGTTTGTCGGTTATGCTGGACAGTTCGGATGGAAATACGGTATTGCCGCACTTTGGGCGGGTATTGGCAATGCTGTCTTGGGGAGCTTGCTTGCATGGTGGGTACTTGGTCCCCGCACGCGCGAGATGACCCATCGCCTTGGCGCGACTACTATGCCTGAGTTTTTTGGCAAACGCTATCAATCAAAGGGTTTGCGCATAGCCGCCGCTGCTATCATTTTCGTTTTCCTTATACCTTACACGGCAAGCGTGTACAACGGACTTTCACGTTTGTTTGGCATGGCTTTTAATCTGCCCTACGAGGTATGTGTTATAGGGATGGCTATCGTGACCTGCATATATGTGGTAGTTGGCGGATACATGGCCACCGTTATGAATGACTTTTTACAAGGCATCGTCATGCTGATAGGCATTGTAGCTGTGGTTGTTGCTGTGCTAGTAAATAATGGTGGTTTCACCCAAGCGATTACTGACCTTTCAGGTATATCGTCAGAGCTTTCATCAATGGAAGGACCTTTTGTCAGCATGTTTGGTCCTGATCCTATAAATCTGTTGGGCGTGGTTATCTTGACGAGTTTGGGTACTTGGGGTCTGCCGCAGATGGTACAAAAGTTTTATGCCATCAAAAGCGGTCCTGCTGTAAAGCAAGGAGCAATCATATCAACAGTGTTTGCGTTTGTGGTTGCAGGAGGTAGCTACTTTTTAGGTGGATTTGGTCGTCTGTATGCCGAGCAGGTAGAAATGGGTGCAACTGGCGAGCCGGTGTATGATTCCATCATACCTACTATGCTTTCAACCTTGCCTGACATCTTGATTGGCGTTGTCATCGTGTTAGTGCTGTCTGCTTCGATGTCGACACTTTCTTCTCTTGTGCTTACTTCTTCGTCGACGCTTACGCTCGATCTTATCAAGGGTAACGTAGTCAAAGACATGGACGAAAGAAAACAGCTAGGATACATGCGCGTGCTCCTCATCGTCTTTATCGTGATTTCTGCAGCGATGGCACTTGTGCAATATCACTCTTCTATTACTTTTATTGCGCAGCTGATGGGCATCTCCTGGGGTGCACTTGCGGGTGCATTTTTGGGGCCTTTTTTGTGGGGTCTTTACTGGGGCCGCGTGTCGCGTGCATCGGTATGGGCAAGCTTTATCGTGGGTGTTGGTCTGACTACGGGAAATATGATCACGGGACTCGTGGGTACGCCACTTATCGCATCGTCCATCAATTGCGGTGCGCTCGCTATGGCTTTGTCGCTTGTAATAGTGCCAGTGGTGAGTTTGTTTACTAAGCCGGTGGCTTTCCAAATAGATCCACCTCATGCCGAAGGAGCAATTGATCGCGAGTATGTGGCAGAACTCGAAGCAGAGTTAGCGCGCATGAAAACCGCAAGTGCTCAAGAGGGAAATTAAGCGAAATTTTCGAAGAGCGCAATGTAGTGAGTGCTAATAGGTTATAATGCGTATGCTTTTGCGGGTGTCGCCAAGTGGTAAGGCCCAAGCTTCCCAAGCTTGTATTCGCGGGTTCGAGTCCCGTCACCCGCTCCATAGAAAACACGAGGTCAGGGCACAAAAACCTGACCTCTTATTGTTTGATAGAGCACTTTTTGCGCAAATCGTGGTGCAAATGTGGGGCAAACTGTAAAAGGAGTACGTTATGAGTACAGCAAAATTTAAGGCATTTGTGTTTGATTTGGATGGTACTTTGCTCGATACTCTGCCTGACCTTGTGGTGGTCACCAATAAAGCACTCGCCGAACTAGGTTACCCTGCGCATACTACCGCAGAAATACAAAGCTATGTGGGAAACGGACTTATGGCGCTTATGCGTCAAGCTGTCCCTCAGGATACACCTCTAGATGCTGCTGATAAAGCGATGGAGTGTTGGAAGGCGCTTTTCCCGACGTATAAAAATGATCTCACTAAGCCTTATCCGGGCATAGTGGAAACAATGGCTGCGTTGCGCGCACAAGGCGCAAAGCTTGGAGTGCTTTCCAACAAATTTGACGCGGGTGTGCAGCAGGTTATGAATCAGTTTATGCCAGGGGCTTTTGATGTTATGCATGGGGAGTGCGCTGAGTTTCCCCGCAAGCCAGATCCGACAGGTTTATTGTGCACTATTAAAGAGCTCGGTGCTAGCCCGCAAACAACGGTATATGTGGGGGACTCTCCTAGTGACATCGAAGTGGCGCAAAAAGCTGGCGCGTATGCAGTAGGAGTGTCGTGGGGATATCATCATGCCGACGAGCTACGGGATGCTCGTGCGGCGCTCGTTATTGAGAAACCTTGCGAACTGCTTTCTCTGTTAGAATCATCCGCCGAGGAAGAAAACGACGCTGATGCACAGCCTATAGACGAGCAATCGAAAAGTGTCAGGCAGTAACGGATGCAAAAAGGATCTAAAGTGACTCGCAAAAAAAAGATAGTCATAAGTTGGGTGGCGGTAGCACTTTGGGCGTGCTTTATTTTTAGCATGTCAGCTAATACTGGCGAGGGACTTAACAGCGGCACCGGTATAGTGTCTGTCATATTTTGTGCGCTTCACGAGGCACAAACAGCCTTGCTTGGCCCAGATGTAGATATAGTTTCGACTTGTGCACATTTCTGCGAGTACACCATATTTGGAGCATTACTCCTAAATGCGCTGCGCTATCATATGCCGCTGAAAAAAGCGCTCATTTTTGCTCTTGTGTGTGGCAGTCTTTATGGTGTCAGCGATGAATTCCACCAGTATTTTGTGCCCGATCGGACTTGTGACCCGCTTGATTGGTTAACTGATACGTGTGGCAGTCTGTTTGGTGCGTGGCTTATGACGAGATGGCTTGTGCACAAAAAGTCTGCCGATGAAAAGCCACAGGACACTCAGTAAGCACAGAACCTCAAGCGAAAAAGTTTCTACTTCTTTTTCCCGTTCTTTTCTTCGCGCTTTGGTAAAGGAAAAGGTTCAAAAGGGGGAGTAAGCAGAGATTGGGGTGTTGTTTCTAATGCTGCCGCCATTTTCTCAATGACCGAAACGCGGGGGTCAACGGTGCCGTTTTCGATGCGATCGAGATAAGGCCGGCTGATGCCTATCATGAGACAGAACGTGCACTTCTGTATTTTTGCTTTTTTACGCAGGCGCTGCACGTTAAAACCAAGCACGTAATTTCGCCATTCCGGTGAGGGAATATCCGAAGCTGATATATGTCCGCTTGGCTCTGTCATGAAAAACAGAGTACCCACAATTATGAGTAGTAATGTAACCGTACGGCTACATTTTGAGAGAATAGCGCTAAAAGTGCACGGCTTTTTTATGACCGTGCACTCTGTTTGCGGGTTTATGCCTTCTAAAATAGGAGGGTTTGTGATAAGGCTATTTACTCCGTATGTGTTGCGTACCCGTCAGGGTTGTGCGATTGCCAGCGCCAGCTATCGGCACACATGCGAGCCAAGTAGTATTCAGCGCGCCAGT
>CAYNWQ010000191.1:0-3517 GCA_964400955.1 uncultured Gordonibacter sp.
GCCTCGAGCGCTCTTGAAGCCGCTTCGGTTGATTCGAGAAATGACAGCATTACAACAGGCGCAGTGCTTTTTGCGGCCATTGTTTCTCATGTTTGCGGCGTAAATCTTGATGCATGGATGGGGCTTATCGTCTCGGTATTTATCTTATGGAGCGGCGTAGGACTTGTTCGAGAAACGATAGACCCTCTGCTCGGTAAACCCGCAAGTGCCGAGTTGGTCAACCGCATCGCCAAGCGCGTTGAATCATACGATGGCGTCTTAGGTTATCACGACCTCATGGTACACGACTACGGACCGGGCAGGGTATTTGCGAGCCTGCATGTCGAAGTGCCGGCAGAAGAAAATGTCTTGAAAAGCCATGAGCTCATAGACAAAATCGAGCATGACTTCAAAAAAGAAGAAGGCCTCGAGCTTGTTATTCACCTCGACCCAATCGTTACAAGTGACCCGCGCGTAGCAAAGATGCGCGATGCTGTTGCATCTATCGTACAAGACATCGACAAGCGACTTTCGATACATGACTTTCGTATGGTACCGGGCGAAGCAAATACCAATCTTATTTTTGACTGCGTTGTACCCTATGACACTCCCCTGCAGGAAGACGAAGTGAGAGGGGCTATCTGCAAAAAAGTCTCTGAGACCTACCCCGACTATACCTGTGTTATCGACATCGACCGCTCATTTGTGCAGGTTGATGACGACTAAAGTTGACGACAACTAGAGCTGACAACAGCTAAGACGCGAAATAACGCCGAGGGCGGCTACGCCTCTAACAAGTCAGTACAACAACTGCGATAAAAAACAACTACGACAAGATGCTATTTGTGATAAGGCTCGCCGTGGGAAATCTTCATCGCACGGTAGAGCTGCTCGAGTAACACTACACGCGCAAGATTGTGCGGCAAAGTGATACGCCCAAAAGAAAAAGTTTCATCTGCACGCGCGTACACCGCTTCGCTCACTCCGCTTGAGCCACCTATCACAAAAGTAAAGTCGCTTTTCCCTTGTAGCGCAAGCTCATCAAGATGCGCGGAAAACTCAACGCTTGAGCGTTCGCGTCCTCCGATATCAAGCAAGATGATGTGAGTTGACGCTGGCAAAGCCGCCAAAATAGAAGTACCCTCTTTTTCAAGTGCTTGAGCTATCCCGCCCGCTCGAGCGGGGTCAATATCAGGGATTTCTTTTACGCTCGTATGTGCATAGGGCTGCAGGCGCCGCAGATACTCTGCGCACGCATCTTGCCAAAAGCGTTCTTTAAGCTTTCCAACTGCAATAATGCCAAATTTCATAAGGCTGTTTTAGTGGGTGATATCTGAACTAGCTCCGGTCCGAACTAGCCCCAGTCTGAGCCAATCAGCACCAAGATGTTGGTATCCATCGCATAAGTACCATCGTTTTCAACAACAGAGCTTACGCCGAGCGTCTGCGCTATCTCTGAAGCCGCCGACGCGTAGCTACTTGAGCTGTACACGACCACCGTTTTAGTATAGTTTGAGCTGTTGGCATTGCCGGTATCGGGACTATAACCTATCGCCGTGAGTTTTTCAGCTGCACTTGCCGCTAGCCCTGACGTGCTCGTCCCGTTTTTCACCATGACCGTTTCAGAGTGCGAAGTCACCGTTGTCGTAGTCGAAGTACCAGACGAGCCCGACGATGAGCTCGAAGAGCTCGTACCTCCGTCTCCGGCTGTCGCAAGGACAGTGCCTGTCGCTTCGTCTATCTCATCTTCCTCAACAGGCGCAAGACCCGCTTCAACTCGCTGCATCATCTTTTGCCACTCGGTCTTGTCGAGATGCTCATACCAGGTCTCGTTCACATACTCAGAAGTAGTCGGCTCCATAGCTGTATAGAAATCCGTTGAGGTATCAAGTCCGCGCAAGTTCTGCGCCAAAGAGATGATCTCTGACACGTCAAAGTCGGTCGTGACATAGCGAGAAAGCGCCTCGATGGTGCTTACCATCGTGGCCGGATCAGAAGAAAGTACCTTTTTCGCAATAGCTGTAAGCACCAGACGCTGGTTTGCCGCACGATAGCGGTCGCCATCGCCATAGTCATCATAAGCATGACGTGCGCGGCACAGGATGAGAGCCTGATCACCATCAAGCGTCTGCAAACCTGCAGACACATACCCGCCCGCACGCGAGTCGTCGATATCCATCGGCACGTCAACCTCAACGCCACCTAGTGCATCAACTGCTTCTTTAAAGCCATCAAAGTCAATCTCTGCATAGTGCGAGATATCCACACCGGCCAGCTCAGAAACCACTTGCACGGTATATGCCGCGCCACCTATTGAGTGAGCCGCGTTGAGCTTTTGCTGCCCATAGTCACCTGCTGGAGAGTTACTCATGTCAACCATAGTGTCTCGATGCAGAGAAATCATCGTAACTTTTTTGTTTTCAGGATCAACGCGCACGAGCACCATACTGTCGGAGCGGAACGTATCGCCCGCATACTCCGAAGATGCAGCACGCTCTTCAGAACCATCAGTGCCCATAAGCAACATGTAGAAAGGATCGCCCGCATAAGCAGTATCCACAAGCGCGTCTGTCAAATCATCGGTCACGCCTGCATGCAGGTTACTATTGATAGTCTGCATGTAGGCAAAAGCTGCGCCTGCGCCACCTAAGATGAGCACCAAGACGACTGAAAGCGTAATCGCAAGTACTTTCTTGCGCTTTTTCTTTTTACGCTGTGCGGCGTAGTCTTGTTGGGTTACGCGACGAGAATAAGGATTGGTAGGGATGCCTTGTCCTTGAGCGTAGTCGTCGGCGTAACCTCCCGCGGCGGAAGAAAAAGACGCAGAATCATACTGCGTGTTGTATTTCACAGGACTGTTGAAACCCTGCGATTGCGTCGAAGATGAATTGCGACGACGCCCGGAAGTGTTTTTTCGTGTAATCATACTCGACATTTTGACGAGGAAACGATATGTGCGCAAGCAAAATACGGTCTTTTCTGTGAAATAGCCACAGGTAGCCCACGAGCACACCACGACCAAACCACGCTATATACGCAATTTTTAGGTGCGAAATCGACGCAATTGGTGGTTTTTAAGCGCAGGAGTACTGGCGCTCGAGATAGCATTGGGTGCAAAATCGACAATTAGCTCACGCCGAGGCGTTTGCACATGTGCGCATTTGCTGCAAGCTCAGCGGTGTCGTCGAGGGGTGCAGGCGTTGGCAGCAAAGCCGAAAACTCGCAACTTGTACGCGACGCGTGACGCTTCGCCGCCCAGCCAAGCAAAGTGTCAGCAACTTCAGGATTTTTTGAAAGCAAAGTGCCGTGTAAATAGGTACCGAGCACATGTTTGTAAAGTACACCATCGGCTTTATCGTGCTCATTATTGCCCGCACCAACTGTAGAAACCACTTTACCAAAAGGCTTAAGATTAGCGCCCAAATAAGTGCGACCCGCATGGTTTTCGTAGCCTACGACCGAATGTGTTGATAGAGGCGACGAAAGCACGATATTATCGATAAGACGACTTTTTGTATTTTGCGCACGACGGGTCTCG
>CAYNWQ010000192.1:0-3421 GCA_964400955.1 uncultured Gordonibacter sp.
GACCCAAGATCAAGGGTAGTTCTTGCATTGATCAATCCTTTCCGTCAACTCTACTTGCACATGAGCAAGCAAAAACTTTTTTCACAGCCACGCCAATAGCTGCAACAGAGTATTTTATAACACCTAGTGCACATTTGCACCCACAAAACATGGCAATCGTATACTATTTTGCGGCAAGAGCCCACGTGGTCAAGATTCCTCCTAGCATTTCTTATTATCTAGTGACCCGCAGACAAAACGAGGGGCACCCTTCGGCGCCCCTCGGTACACAATCGTTTACTGATCAAAGACAGATAGCAACGCTTCTAGTCTTGCGCGTACATCTCCTTGAGCTTTAGCAAATGATCGTACCTATCCATAGCTGCTTTTTCGTTGCGCGCAAACAAGTCTGTTGCGCGGTCGGGGAATTCACGCGTGAGACGAGAGTAGCGTGCCTCGTTCATGAGGAACTCTTGATATCCACCAGCAGGTTCTTTGCTGTCAAGCGTAAATTTTTTGCCAGCAGGAGCTGCAGGGTTATAGCGGAAAAGATTCCAATAACCGCAGTCAACTGCCTTTTTCATTTCCTCTTGGCAGTTAGCCATGCCACCCTTGATAGAGTGCATCTCACAGGGCGAGTAGCCTATGATGAGCGATGGTCCTGGATAGGCTTCAGCCTCTTGTATCGCCTTTAGCGTTTGTGCAGGCTTAGCTCCCATAGCGACTTGCGCCACGTAAACATAGCCATAAGCCATCGCAATCTCGGTAAGGCTCTTTTTCTTTATCTCTTTACCCGCGGCAGCAAACTGCGCTACTTGTCCGATATTAGATGCTTTTGATGCCTGGCCACCGGTGTTCGAATACACCTCGGTATCAAATACAAATACGTTGACATCTTGTCCGCTTGCAAGCACGTGATCGAGTCCGCCATAGCCGATGTCATAAGCCCAACCGTCGCCGCCGAAAATCCAGATAGACTTTTTCGTGAGGTAATCTTTGTTTTCGAGTATTGCACCAGCAATCTCACTCACATCCCCTGCGCCATCTACCGCAATTTTCTCAAGTTCTACGACATAAGCAGCAGCGGTCGTTTTGCTCGCCTCTGCGTCGTTGCGTGCATCAAGCCATGCTTGCGCCGCAGCGCGCACCGTCTCACCAGCTCCAGCCTCAAGCAAGCGCTCGGTATCAGCGATAATCATGTTGCGCACAGCCTCATGTCCAAGCAACATACCCAGTCCGTGCTCTGCATTGTCTTCGAAAAGCGAGTTTGACCATGCAGGGCCGTGTCCTTGCGCATCCACCGTATAAGGAGAAGTCGCTGCAGGGCCACCCCAGATAGAAGAGCATCCGGTCGCATTTGCAACATACATGCGGTCTCCAAAAAGCTGCGTCACGAGGCGCGCATAAGAAGTCTCTGCGCAGCCTGCACATGAGCCGGAGAACTCAAGCAAGGGACGTTTGAACTGACTACCCTTAACAGACGCATCAACAACCTCGGGCTTTTCTGAGACATGAGCCACACACCAGTCAAATGCTTCTTGGTGTACTAACTCACCTTCGGCAGGCGCCATCGCAAGCGCGCCTGTCGGGCACTGCCCGATGCAAACCGCGCAACCCATACAGTCAAGAGGCGATACGACAAGCGTGTATTTGAGTCCAGCAGCTGCAGCAGCCTTGCCTTTTGCATCCACCAGCACTGCACTTGCAGGCGCACTGCCTGCTTCTGTTGCATCGAGCGCGAAAGGACGAATCGTTGCGTGCGGGCACACGAAAGAGCAGTTGTTGCATTGTATGCATTTCTCTGCATCCCATGTAGGCACGCTTACCGCAACGCCGCGTTTTTCGTAAGCTGCGGCACCTTGCTCAAACTGTCCATCAACATGCTTCATGAAAGCAGACACTGGCAAGCGATCGCCATCCATGCGACCAACCGGCTCCATGATACCTTGCACTTGCTCAACGAGCTCTGCACGGCCACTCAGCGCTGGCGCTTGTGCGTCATCTTGGGCATTTGCCCAGCTTGCAGGCACTTCAACCTGTACAGCAGCACTTGCTCCAGCATCGATAGCGCGATGGTTCATGTCGACTATGTCTTGACCTTTTTTAAGGTAAGACTTTGTCGCAGCGTCTTTCATAAACTGAATAGCTTGCTCTTGGGGCATGACTTTTGCAAGCGTGAAAAATGCCGATTGCAAAATAGTGTTGGTGCGTTTGCCCATACCAATTTCGCGAGCAAGGTCGATAGCATTGATGAGGTAGAGCTTGATATCGTTTTCGGCGATATAACGTTTAGCCTCGGCATTTAGATGATGCTCGAGCTCTTCCGGGCTCCACTGACAGTTAATCATAAACGTACCGCCGGGTTTGACGTCATTGACCATGCGGAAGCCCTTTGTTACATACGAAGGATTGTGGCATGCGACAAAATCAGCCTTGTTAATGTAGTACGGGCTTTTTATAGGAGCATCGCCAAAACGCAGGTGGCTGATGGTTACGCCGCCAGTCTTTTTAGAGTCGTATTGGAAATAAGCCTGTACGTATTTATCGGTATGGTCGCCAATAATCTTGATAGAGTTTTTGTTTGCGCCAACCGTGCCATCACCGCCAAGTCCCCAAAACTTGCACTCGATAGTGCCAGCTGCAGCCGTATTAGGACAGGCCTCTTCAGGCAAAGACAAATGCGTCACGTCATCTACGATGCCGATAGTAAAGGTGCGTTTTGGCTCGTCGCGCTCAAGCTCTTTGTAAACTGCGAAAACACTCGCTGGTGGCGTGTCTTTTGAACCGAGGCCATAACGGCCGCCGCACACGACCAAGCCACTCACGCCTTCTACAGCAAGCGCGTTGACGACGTCCATGTAAAGCGGCTCACCAATAGCGCCGGGCTCTTTGGTGCGGTCAAGCACCGCTATCTTTTTCACGGTCTTTGGCAGCGCCGCGACAAATTTATCGGTCACAAAAGGCCTGTACAAGCGCACTTTTACGAGACCAACCTTTTCGCCTTGTGCGCACAGGTAGTCGATGACTTCCTCGCATACGTCACAAAATGAACCCATCGCGACGATGACACGCTCAGCATCCGGCGCACCATAGTAATTGAAAAGCTCGTAGTCAGTGCCAAGACGCTCGTTCACTTGGTGCATGTAGTCTTCCACCACAGCAGGCAGCGCATCATAATGCGAGTTGCACGCCTCACGATGCTGGAAGAAAATGTCACCATTTTCGTGGCTACCACGCATGTTAGGATGGTTAGGATTGAGCGCATGCGCACGGAACTCGCGTACCGCGTCCATGTCACACATCTCAGCCAAATCGTCGTAATCCCACACAGCGATTTTCTGAATCTCATGGGAAGTACGGAAACCGTCAAAGAAATTGATGAATGGCACCTTGCCTTTGATGGCAGAAAGATGAGCTACTGCAGACAAGTCCATAACCTCTT
>CAYNWQ010000193.1:0-3414 GCA_964400955.1 uncultured Gordonibacter sp.
AAAGGTGAGTCCGCGTAAAATCCAGTCAGACCAAGCGCCTGCGCCTAACATGGGAGGGATGATAGCGATGATGAGCGCTGCCGCGGTGACGAAGGGCGTGTATACGCGCGCAAAGCGTGTGATGAAATTTTCCGTGCGCGCCTTTTTTTCGCTTGCATTTTCTACGAGCTCAAGTATGCGACTTACGGTTGATTCGCCAAAAGGTTTGGTGGTGCGTATCGTGAGCGTGCCGGTGAGGTTTACGCATCCCGAATATATTTCAGCACCCTCTTCAACCACGCGAGGCACAGCTTCGCCGGTCAACGCTGCAGTGTCGAGTTGGGAAGTACCTTTTATCACGATGCCATCGATTGGCACGCGCTCTCCTGCTTTGATAACTATCTCTGAGCCAGTTTCCACTTCGTCAGGATCGATTTGTGTGAGCTTACCGTTAAGCATTATATTGGCATAATCAGGTGCGATATCCATCATGTCACTTATGGATTTGCGGCTTTTCCCGACGGCATAGCTTTGGAAAAGCTCGCCCACCTGATAAAAGAGCATTACGGCAGCGCCTTCTGCCATATGGGGCGAGGTATCTGGGAAAAATATCATCGCAAATGCGCCTATAGTTGCGAGTGCCATAAGGAAATTTTCGTCGAATATTTGACCGTGTCCGATATTGCGCGCGGCGCGGGCGAGCACGTCGTAACCCGCGATGAGATACGGGATAAGGAAAAGTACAAACTCGAGATAGAGTGCGTATCTTTCATTGCCGAGCCATGTGCTGAGAGGCAAAAGCTCGGTTATAGCGAGTACAACAAAAAAGATAACGAGTGCGCAAACGATGCGTTTAAGCGTGTGTTTTTGTTTTTTGCTCATGGGGAAGTGGTGCCTTACGCGCTAGCGCACTATCGTACAGTCGGGCTCAATTTTTTTGATGAGCGCTTGAGCGGCATCAACTATTTCATCCATGCGTGTATCATCTGCCACGAGAGTGAGTTTTTGGGTCATAAAGCTAATGGTAGCTTTTTCGACGCCATCGAGTTTGTTGATTGCGTCTTCCATTTTTGCGGCGCAGTTGGCGCAATCGAGGTCTTGCAGTTTGAATACTTTTCTCATGATGGACCCTTTCTTTTTTGTAGCTTTTGTTTTACTGAGCCGCTTGCTTGTTTTTATGGGTTAGCTTGCTCGCGTGCGGGGTAAGGGGTAGTGTTTTCGATGTTACTCGCAAATGTGCGTCATACCCTGAGCGAGCATGGTGTATACGTGGTCGTCCGAAAGCGAATAGATAATATTTTTGCCGTCGCGCTGAAATTTCACCAAACGCGCTTGTTTGAGGGTGCGCAACTGATGAGAGACGGCGCTTTGTGTTGCGCCTATGAGCTCTGCGAGGTCTGCGACGCATAAGTCTTTACCCATGAGCGCATAGAGTATCTTGATGCGCGTTGTGTCGGCAAACACCTTAAAGAGATCTGCTAGGTCATATAGCAACTCTTCATCAGGCATGGTTTCAAAAAGTACCGAAGAGTCTTCGCGGTTGCATCCACAAGGGCATTCTGCGGTAACTGCTTGTATCGTATCGCTCATTTTTTGCCTTCTTTCTTCGTGCGTTCATATAAACATATGAGCAACTGTTCAGAAGTATAGAGTGGGCAAGCGGCTTGTCAAGCACAATTTTTTAATTATTTTCAAAATTATAAAAATGATGCTTAAGCAAAAATTACGCATGTGGTGTGCATAAGGCATACTCCTGCTATAAAAAAGGTGCATGTATGGCGTACAATGTGTGTTCTAGATGAGAGCTTTGTTGTCTGATGTATCGAGTGGACATCTGATACAAGCGATTAATTGATAAGACGAGACTAGGAGCAGAAAATGATACGTCAGGTTATACAAATAGACGAGGAATTGTGCAATGGGTGCGGGCTTTGCGTGTCTGCGTGCCATGAAGGCGCGATTGGGCTTGTAAACGGTAAAGCTCATCTTTTGCGCGATGATTATTGTGACGGGCTTGGCGATTGTCTGCCAGGGTGTCCGACGGGTGCGATATCGTTTATAGAGAGAGAAGCGGCTGCTTATGACGAAGAGGCGGTGCTTGCAGCAAAAGCGAAGAAGGAAAGCGAAAGCAACGTGAACAATCCACGTGTGGATGTCGATGTGCTTAAGCAAGCACCATCTCACTCTGAGCTGCGCCAGTGGCCGGTGCAAATTAAGCTTGCTCCAATTAATGCGCCTTACTTTGATGGTGCTGATTTGCTGATAGCTGCTGATTGCACGGCGTTTTCTTATGGGGACTTTCATGAGAAATTTATCAAGGATCGCATTTGCCTTGTTGGGTGCCCAAAGCTAGACGCGGTTGACTATTCAGAAAAACTAACGGCTATTTTTGCTCAAAATAACATTGCCTCCATCGTGCTAGCCCGCATGGAAGTGCCTTGTTGCGGAGGTCTGGAATTTGCATGCAGACGCGCCATTGAAGCGTCCGGAAAAGAGATTTCGCTGCAAGTAGTAACCATTTCTACCGATGGCAACATCATAGGTTAGAAAGGGACGCGTGATAAGAGCTATGGCTCATAGCGCACAAGCTGGCAGGCTTATCATTTGTCCAACTCCTCTAGGCAACCTCGGTGATATAACGCGCCGCGTACAAGAGGCTTTGCGTGTCGTTGATGTTGTGTGCGCGGAAGATACGCGTGTGACTGGTAAGCTACTGAGTGCACTTGGTATTGAAAAGCGTCTTGAGCGTCTTGACGAAGCGTCCATTGCACGGCGTGCTGAGAGTGTTGTCCAACGTGTGATGGACGGAGAGATTATCGCTTATTGCTCGGACGCTGGTATGCCGGGCGTGTCCGATCCGGGAATGCGTCTCGTTGCCGCAGCGCGAGCTGCAGGAGCGCCGGTAGAAGTCTTACCAGGGCCGACGGCGGTTGCGACTGCCTATGTGGCAAGTGGATGTGCTAACGCACAGTTTTATTTCGGTGGCTTTTTCCCGCGTAAAAACGCTGAGCAGCATGCGCTACTTGATACGCTTCGCGTGCTCGATGCGGCACTTATTTTCTACGAAAGCCCGAACCGTCTTGTCGCAGCTTTACGGACAATTGCTGAAACATTTCCTTTCCGTGAGGTGACAGTATGCCGCGAGCTGACGAAGCTGCACGAGGAAGTTCTGCGAGGCGAGGTGGCGTATGTATGCGACGTGTTTGCTGAGCGTGCGGCGCAAGAGGGTGTGCGTGGTGAGATTGTAATCGTCATTGATGGACCAAACGAAAAAGAAAAAAGCGCGGCTGCGGCAAACGCGAGTGAGGACGCACGGGTGCGTGCGATAGAACTCGTGCGCATGGGAACGCGTGGAAAAGAGATAGCAAAAGCCTTAGTTGCAGAGTTTGGTATCACGCGAAATGAGGCTTATGATATCGCGCTTGAGGCACGCGG
>CAYNWQ010000194.1:0-3352 GCA_964400955.1 uncultured Gordonibacter sp.
TTGCATGCGTCCCGGGGGGCGCCCTATGCCCACACGCACGCGAAACCAGTCTCGCGTACCAAGCTTGTCGCAAATCGAGCGCAAGCCATTGTGTCCCGCGTGACCCCCGCCAAATTTCACACGAATAGTACCCGGGTCAATGTCGAGCTCATCATGTATCACTATTACATGCGTTGCGTCCACCCCGTATATACCCATAAGTGTTTTTACCGGACCACCCGAGGTATTCATATAGCTTTGCGGCTTTGCAAGCACTATCTCTTCTGAGCGATGCGTGCATTTACACGTAAGCGCGCCGCCCTCGGTTTTCCAGTAGCGCGCACCAAGCGTGTCTGCAAGCACATCAATAGTTTCAAAGCCAGCATTGTGTCGCGTATGCGCGTACTCGTCTCCGGGATTTCCCAATCCAACTATAAGATACATCTTTATCCTTATGAGCCCGCTAAAAACCCGCGCCTGCTAGTCGAAAAGCGCACTCACACTGTCGTTGGTATAAACGTTATTCATCGTCTTAGAAAGCAACGGTGCCAAAGAAAGCACCTTTATCTTTCCAGTCTGACGCTCAAGCGGCACCGGCACGGCATTAGTAACCACGACTTCCTCAATTGGGGCGTTTTCCAAGCGGTCATAGGCCGGACCGCTGAAAAGTCCATGCGTTGCACAAGCATACACTTTAATGGCGCCCTTTGCTTTTAGCGTAGTCGCTGCAGCAGCCAAAGAGCCTGCTGTATCTATTATGTCATCGTTGAGGATGCAAATCTTGCCTTCAACGTCGCCGATGACGGCCGTAATCTCTGCTTGATTGTGCTTAGGACGGTCTTTGTGCATGATAGCGATGTCGCACCCAAGCAAGTTAGAAAACTTTTTCGCGGCCTTTGCACGACCCACATCAGGAGAAACCACGCAGAGCTTGTCTGTGTCAAAACCCATGTTATTGTAGTAATCCACAAAGATGGGCATAGCGGTCATATGATTTACTGGAATATCGAAAAAGCCCTGAATAGCATCCTGATGCAAGTCGATTGCGATAACATCGTTTACGCCTGATGCGGCCAGCAAATCAGCCACAAGCTTTGCACTGATAGGTTCACGAGATGCAGCTTTTCTATCCTGGCGAGCATAGCCGTAGTGTGCGATAACCGCACACACTTTATGAGCCGAAGCACGTTTAGCAGCATCCGCCATGATAAGCAGCTCCATCAAGGCATCATTTACATCGTAACCGTTACCAGAGCACACTGATTGCACCAAGAAAACATCTGCGCCGCGTACGCTTTCAAGGTAACGCGCGTATATTTCGCCGTTCGCAAATTTTTCCAACTTTACATTGCCGAGCGTCATGTTGAGCTCGCTTACGATCTCTTCTGCCAACTCGTGATTAACCGAACCAGAAAATACGAGCATTTTCCTTGAATCCATGGTGTGTACCCTTTCTCGCGCACTACCGCGCCTCTGTCATTACCGCGTCATTGTACCGCGTCGATACGCAATGCCTGAGCACACTTTTGCAAAAGTGGCGAATACCCACCTGATAGACATTGGCGTTAGATATCGATACGTATCGATACGACAACGGTATATTTGGGTAGAAAAAGTTAAAGCTCACTATATTGTTACCCACGTAATGCATGCGTCTGCGTATGCGCCAAGTGTCTATATAAGGAGGAGGTATTACCGTGGGAAAAGGAAAGTCAGCAGGCCAAAAAGCTTCACTCAGTAATTTGACCGTATACACATACGGAATGGGCGAATTTGGCTACAATTTTGTTTATACGTTTTTTTCTTACTATGTGTTTGTATTCTTGCAACAGTTTACAGGCGTGAGTCCTATTGTGGCAGCCACTTTGTATTCGTCTTTGGCATGGATTCGCTTCTTTGCGCTTCCAATTTCTGGCGGTATTGTCGAAGCAGCAAATATTAGGACTGGCAAGTACAGAAAGTTGTGCCTCATTGGTGCCATTATGATGGCTGTTGGAATTGGCCTTGAATTTGTTGCTCTTCCGGTTGATCCAAATATCGCAGCAGCAATTTTCATTGTCGTCTCTATTGTTGGTTGGGTAGGGTACGGCATTATGTACACCGCATACCGCACTCTTATGGTTCCTATGTGCTCTGTGCCCGCTGACGCGGTTGCAATGTCTACAGCTTCAAATCAGGTAGGGTCTGTTGCTCGTATTATTTATCAGCCTTTAGCTTTGGTATTTATGGGTATTGCAGGCGGTGCCACGATGGCTTCCGGCTATACGGCTGGCATTTTCATCTTCGGCATTATTATGGTGCTTTGCATGTTTATCGTTGGTCGCGTTTCTAAGCCTTTTGAGGATAAGATGGAAGGCAAAGTCCAAGGCGCACCGCGTCAAAAACTCACATTCAAAGATATCAAAAATACGCTCAGCAATCGCCCTATGTTGGTTTATGTTATAAGCATGCTCTTTAGAGGCTCTGTGCTAACTATCGTCACCACTCTTTTAGTTATTTATCTGAATGTTGTTGTCGGAGCAGGCCAAGAAGTGCTGGTAGCTTACATGATGATTACTTATTTCGTTCAGTTTGTTGGTGCAAGTGTTGTTCGTTGGGCTGTAAATAAATGGGGTCGTAAAGAACTCTTTATTATCAGTACACTTTTGTCCGTTGTTTTTGTTGCTGGGATTAAATTTGTAGGAACTAATGTAGTTGCTATCATCATACTTATGTCAGCATTCCAGTTCTGCGGCATCTTTGTTAATGCACTTATTCCGGTATTCATGAATGATGTTGGAGAATATCTTGAATATACAAAGGGTTCTTCTGCTAAAGGTTTCGTTCAATCAATAGGTGGTTCGGCGCTTATGCTTTCGGCAATCCTCGGATCTATGGTTGGATCCTTTGGTTTAGTTGCAGTTGGCTACAATTCTGCAGAAGCACTCACTCCCGCAGTGGCTGAAGGCATTACAAATCTTTTTGCTTTTGGTCCTTCTGTTATGGCAATTGTTTCGGCTGCTATTTTCTTTGCCTACCCGCTGACCGAGAAATATATGGAAAAACTACGTGTCGAGCATAGCACAGCGTCAGATATGAACACAGATGAAGCTGAAGCTGCTGTTGACGTTGCTTTAGATGATGCAACAGATACAACAAAGGATGACCCAACTCCAGATGCTAGATAGCAGTTGGAGTCGCAGCGGAAATGTATAAGTTGTTCTAATGATATAAATTTACAAGGAGGAAAAGAAATGGGTATTTTTGAAGACAATGAGAAAAAGGTTCAAACCGTACTAGAGCGCGGAATCGGGATCCTTGCTCAAAACTATGTTGTCCGCAAACTCGATGCCGGGAAATTTGCCAGTCCTATAACCATGGGTATACAATTTCG
>CAYNWQ010000195.1:0-3320 GCA_964400955.1 uncultured Gordonibacter sp.
GCACGCGAGCGGATACAAATTACAACTCATCGCTACGCTAAAAGACAACGTAGTTGGTTTAGACGAGATAAGCGTATCAACTGGATTGACGCTAGTGATTTAACAATGGACGAAGTTTTTAGGCAAGCAATTACCTATTGTGAAAAAAATAATAGCGTTTAATACATATGAAATGTCTTCTTGATAATATAAGCCAGCGGTTTTTGAAATTAAACGTTTGATACCGCGAGTGATTCTTGATGATCGGTTGTGTAGCAGAGGAGAAAACCATGAAATTAGATTTTGTAAAGCTCAATGGACTTGGTAATGATTTCATATTCATTGACGATAGAGCGTGTGCGTTAAACTTAAGCGTTGAGCAGGTAAAATCCCTCTGCGATAGACATTTTGGCATAGGAGCTGATGGTGTGATATTAGTTCGTCCTGCAAAAAACGAGGGCAGTGTAGCTTACATGCACTATATTAACTCTGATGGCACTCTCGCTGAAATGTGCGGAAATGGAGTGCGCTGTTTTGCGAAATATGTCATCGACAGACACTTTCCTGGCATTGCAGACGATAAATTGGTTGTTGACACTATGGCAGGACCTAAGCCTATTACCTTTAAACTCGACGAAGTAGGTAAGATGAAAACTGCTACGGTTGACATGGGTGAACCTATTTTAGATGCACATCTGATACCAGTAACTGCTACTATGGATGCAAAAACTACCGACGGTAAAGACTATGTCTCTAAACTTGGCATCCCTTCTCCTTGGGGCGTATTTAACTTTACGTGCGTGTCTATGGGTAACCCTCATGCTATCTGTTTTATTAACGATTGGGGCGAGTTGCCTGACGCTTTGTTTGCAAACGACGAGAAAAATCTAGCCAACTTTGACGTAGCTCAAGTAGGCTCCTTTTTTGAGTCTCACCAATTATTCCCTGATAAAACTAACGTTGAATTTGCAACTTGTGCAAAAGACTCCATTAGCATGCGTGTGTTTGAACGTGGCTGCGGCGAAACGCTCGCTTGCGGCACGGGTACGTGTGCATGTAGTGTAGCGGCAACGCTTAATGGCTATGCATCCCGCGAAAACGATGTTTGTCTATTAGGCGGTACCTTACACATCAAATGGGATGAAAACAATCACGTGTTTATGACAGGTGCTGCGCAAGAAAGCTTTATCGGTAGCATCGCGCTTTAGTTCATTTATATGCGACGAAATACCGCAACAACTTTTCCTGCAATCATGCAGTCGCGTGTAATGATAGGCTCCATGCTTGAATTTTCGGGTTGCAGTCTAATGTGGTCAGATTCTTTATAAAATCTTTTGACGGTCGCCCCATCGTCTATTATCGCAACAACAATATCACCGTTATTAGCTACAGGTTGCTCTTTAACGACGACATAATCACCATCGTTAATACCCGCTTCAATCATGGACTCACCCCGCACCGACAACATAAATGATGGTGCATCGCCGACAATGTCAGTCGGCAGCGTGATGACATCGGTTATGTTTTCTTCGGCTAGGATAGGCTCCCCAGCAGCGACATTTCCCACCAAAGGTATATTTACGAGCTTGCTGAAACTTGGCTCTATGACATTACTGATCTCAGGCTTGGTGGTTTCAAGAGGGTAGTTAAGTGAAATAGAACGAGACTTCAGTGGATCTCGCGTGATGAGACCTTTCTTTTCAAGCGCTTTTAGATGCACATGAACCGTAGAGGGGGAGGAAAGACCTAATACTTGGCATATCTCGCGTACCGTAGGCCCGTAGCCTTTTTCTCGAATACTTGTCTCTATGCAATCAAGAACTGCTTGCTGGCGCTTTGTTACTTTTGCTGTCACCTTAACTCCTCACCTAAAATAGCGAACATTTGTATATTGAAACAAAAGTTCGAAAAAACTATTGACATGAACTTTTGTTCGACATATTATAAACACGAACAGAAGTTCTACGCAAGAGCTAGGAGGAAGAAAAATGAAGAATTTTGAAATTAATTTTCCTGTAGAAGGTTCGAACGCTCTTAAGCCCGCTTATAAAGAGATGCCACGAAAGACCGGGCGTATCATTGCTTTTCCGAGCGTTGACTCCACAAAGCCTAGCCTTGAGTATCAAGTTCTTTCAACCTATGCAGATTTAAACCAACAATCCATCGATATCAATGATGAGGAAATGCCCGTTTCTCTAAAAGAGCTCCTCTTTGCGCCGCTCGAAATCCAATCTGATAAAAAAATGAGTCTGAGTGGTAAGTCGTTTGGATGTATAAGCTCAACACATTCTCTCGTAGCGTTTACGATCTTTTGTCTGATTGTGGGCGCCATAATGTTTATCGGTGTTTAAGATACATTTTCATTTGTTAGCGTTACGCGCTCTTTTCTAGTTTTAGTTGTAAGATTGATTGAACCACTATATCTTGTATGTTAGTCTCAATGCAAATGCAAACAAAGGAGCATTATGCGTTGTCCAACATGTGGGTATTCTGAGTCGAAAGTCGTGGATTCACGTCCGTCAGAAGATGGTACGACTATTAGACGACGCCGTGAGTGTCTAGAGTGTTCGTATCGCTTTACAACCTATGAGCGTCTCGTTGATAATCCGATTATGGTCATTAAGGCTGATAAATCATCAGAGGTTTTTGATCGTCAAAAAATCATGCGCGGCCTTTTGATGGCATGTGCAAAGCGTCCTGTGACACCAGAACAGATTAATGAATTGATTGATGGCATTGAAAATGACTTGCGCAACAATTCTAAAACTGAAATTAAATCAAAAGAACTTGGTGAAATGGCACTTGCTCGTTTAGCTGAGCTTGATGATGTGGCCTACGTACGCTTTGCAAGCGTATATAAGGACTTTCAAAATGTCGAAGAGTTTGCGCGTGCGCTCGAAGGAATACGCTAGTTATGCAGGAACAACTCTTAATTCCACTTGTACAACTTGACCATGAGCTCAACGTCCCCAAATATGCATACCCTGGAGATGGCGGAGTTGATTTGCAATCTGTTGAAGAAGTGACTCTTGCGCCTTTTGAAAGAAAGCTCATCTCGACCGGTATCTCCATTGCTTTACCAGAAGGCTTCGCTGCATTTGTAATACCGCGAAGTGGCCTTGCTATAAAGCATGGCATTTCGCTGGTGAATACACCTGGACTCATCGATAGCAATTATCGCGGAGAGATAAAAGTTATTGCAATTAATCTTGATGCGCATGAACCATTTGAAATAAAACGTGGGGATCGTATTGCGCAGCTTGTGGTAATGCGTGTTGAGAATATTGCTTTTGATACGGTCGCTCAATTACCCCAAACTTTACGCGGAAGCGGTGGTTTTG
>CAYNWQ010000196.1:0-3313 GCA_964400955.1 uncultured Gordonibacter sp.
AACTGGTGGCACAACTGGTGGTGATAACGAGGGAACCACTTGATGCATAATGCTCTTTTCAAGGAGAGTGCATTTTCGTGGCATAATGCACCAGTAAAAATGTTGCAGCAATAAGATAGAGCAATAAGTTACAGCAATAACTGAGCATATAAAGAAAAGGTAGTTCATGAAAAACAGCAAGTTTTCAGTACGTATGTTGGCATTGATGGCGCTTGCGTGCGTGTGTGTAGTGAGTCTCGTGTGTGTTTGTGGTTGTGCGGCAGTTGGCCAAAGCGATACGCAGGCAACTGACGCGCAATCAGAAAATCGTCAGTATATGACTGAGATTAATCAAAAAATGGAGCTTTTGCAGACAAGACTCGATAGCTTTATCGATGCCGTGTCTCGAAAAGACATTGTCACGATGCGCACACAAGCAGACAATGCTTTCAAGGTTATTGACGAGATAAGCGACCTTGATGTACCGAGCTCGCTTGAGGATATCCATCAAGATTATCTCGATGGTGTAAATAATCTCAAAGATGCGCTGAACTCCTATATCGATTTGTACGCAGAGATTGATAGCGCAACTGACGAAGCGCCTTTTGATTATTCGACCTATGATGAACGTCCCAGCGCTATTCAAGAGCAATATAACTCAGGTATCGAAAAGCTCAAAGCAGGAGATGAGGCTGCCGCCGCAAAAGAGTAGGTGGCTCATGTGCTTAGCACGCACCTAGCACATACCTAGCACGTCGCGCATCTAGCGCGGTGCGCTGAGGTGTCGTGTATCTAGCGCACCGTTCATTTAGCGCGGCATGCTATGGTGCTACATGCCTAGACCGTCATGTGCTCTCATCCTCTAGATCGTCACGCGCCCTTATCCCGTCGATACAACGATAGTTATTGTGTCGCCCTGTGTGCCGGTCGTGGTACTCTGGCTTATCACCACGCCTTTTTCGACCGTTGTACTCGCTTCGTATTGTATTACTGCGCTACCAAACCCAGCCTCAGACAACGCTTGCAAGGCTGCGCTTTCAGTCATACCAACAACGGAAGCTGAGATTTGTCCTGCACTCGCAGGGTCTTTTCCTTTTGATATATACACCACGTAGGTTCCGTTACTGTATTCCATGCTGATGATATCGCCCTCAGCAACATCTTCGCTGTATTGCTCCACATAACTTGCGGCATCCCCGAGTTCTGCCTTTACGTCTGCTAAACTGCGTCCAGCGAGAGCGGCTAGGATCTCATTGGCTTCACTTTCGCTGAGCGTCTTATGTTTCTTGGTGTATTCGCTTTCGTATTTCGGATTGTCGGCAGTAGCGAAGTCTTCTAGCTCGGTGCCTGCGAGTGCCTTATCCATGAATGTCTTCCAGGCGAGCTTAGACCAAGCAGCGCTCCACAGCTCGCGCTCGGGGTCAGCGCCACTCCAGACTGCACAGGACAGTTGTGGGGTATATCCGCAATTCCACAAGTCGCGGGCGTCTTCTGAAGTACCGGTCTTTCCTGCTGAAACTTGTCCCGAATCAAGTGCATAACCCTTAGCTGTACCTTCGGTCACAACTCCTTCGAGTACGCGTGTTACAGCATAAGATACTTCAGGTGTTATAACCTGTGTACCTTCGGGGTTGGTGTTGTCATATATCGTTTCGCCATCTTTGCTGACAATCTGAGTGATGCAACTATCTTCGTAATACGTACCCCCGGTTGCGAAAGTACCCATTGCGCTTGCCATATGCAAAGTGTTAGTTTGTGCAACGCCTAAAGTGATGGCAGGATAGGGGCCATATCCTTCATCGGTTGTGCCAGTTACGCCCATGCGCTCGGCCATTTCAACGATAGATGCTGGCTTGACTCCGTCTTCGTCTGTTACTAAGCGAGCAAAACCGGTGTTCGACGAAACCCAGATTGCTCCTTCGAGTGTGCGTGAACCGTAGTTGATATTGCCGTAGTTTTTAACAGTCCATCCCTCATATTCGTAAGGACTTGTGCAGTCAAGAGTGCAAAGTGGGTCGATGCCTTGCTCAATTGCAGCGGTAAGAGTAAACACTTTAAAAGATGATCCTGCTTGCCTTTTTGCATCGGTTGCGAGGTTGTATTCGTTTTCGGAGTAGTCCGTACCACCTATCATGGCTAAAATATAGCCGGTATCAGGGTCGACGCAAGTTAGGGAAAGCTTTACGTCGGTATCTCCCGTATCAGCCATGGAGTTATAAGCTACTTGGGCGGCTTCTTCGGCATATCCCTGTAGAGTGGGATCTATGGTGGTGTATATCGTCAAACCGCCATCAAATACCTGTTCGTAAGAGAGCATTTCGAGCAGCTGTTGGCGCACGTAGCTCGTGAAATAGGGGTAAGCATAAATGCCGTCGGCTGCTTTTTCGGGCGCTACGTTTAGTACGAGCTCTTCTGTACAAGCACTGTCGTGCTCTTCTTGGGTGATGATGCCATTTGAAAGCATGCGGTCAAGTACGACGTTTCGGCGCTTAAGACAATTATCAGGATAGTTGACGGGGTTGTTGTAAGTAGGTGATTGCGGAATACCTATAAGCGTTGCTGCTTCGGCAAGCGTCAAATCGAGTGCGCTTTTCTGGAAATAGTGTTGAGCAGCGGCTTCAATACCATAGCATCCGCTGCCGTAATTAATGGTATTGAGATACATCATCAGTATTTCGTCTTTGCTATACGCTTCTTCCATGTTAAGCGCAAGCTGCGCTTCGCGTACTTTGCGCTTGAGAGATATTTCGCTCGCTTCATTGGAAAGCAAAGTGTTGCGTACGAGCTGCTGGGTGATAGTGGATGCACCCTCAAGCTCTCCTCCACGCAGATTGTTGACAACGGCGCGTGCGATGCCTTTTAAGTCAACGCCATCGTGCTCATAGAAACGCACATCTTCGGTGGCAACGGTACCCTGAAGTACATAGTCGCTTACTTGATCTATGGTTACAGGTTCTTGGTCTTGTAGATAAAACTCAGCGAGAAGGGTAGTCTGGTCATTTGCGTAAATGCGAGTTTTGTCGCTATAAGCAAATGCATCGCTGTTGTAAACGCTTGGCAAATCTTGCGTCCACTCATCGATGATATTTAAGACTCCCGTCACCGCGCTGTAGGCACAAATACAAAGACCCGCAACAACGACGGCGAGTGTCCACGGCAGTGCATGAGTGCGCATTTGGCGCTGTTTCCTTCTTATTTTCATAATTCGTTTATACTACCACTAAACAGTGCAAGTTATACGTTCAGAAAACGGTGAACAAGTCTTATGCATAAAGTTGAGCTTTTAGCCCCAGTCGGTAGTGCAACGGCGCTCCATGCAGCTGTTGTAGCGGGC
>CAYNWQ010000197.1:0-3299 GCA_964400955.1 uncultured Gordonibacter sp.
AGATAACAGGTGGTGTGGTGCTCGTAAATGGTCCGTCGTCAGGAGACGATAGCGCACTTGACTACGAGAGTACAGCGAGCGTATCAGGCGGTGTAGTCTTGATGGTAGGCTCCGTGGGTATGGCTGAAAATTTCTCAGATAGCACGCAAGCTTTTGCGGCAAGCACTGTGAGCGGAAATGCAGGAGATAGTGTTTGTGTTATCGATAACACCGGTACCGTGATTGCATCGCTTACAGCAACCAAGTCGTTTAGTATGGTGATAGTTTCGTGCCCTGATTTTGGTGAAGGCTCAGAGTATACGCTTTCCATCGGCGGGGAAGTTAGTGGTGCTGACACGTATGGATACACCGATACAGGCAGCGTGAGTGGCGGCAACTCGACGACCATAAGCGCCTCTACTACGGCAACGACTATCGCTGGCGGCATGGGTGGCGGCGCTGGCATGGGCGCAGGTGGAACGGGTGGTGATCCCGGTGCTGGCATGGGTAGCGCTCCTAGTGATGCTGGAGGGATGGGTACTGACCCCGGCAATCGCGGGGGTGGCCCTAACACAGGCGGTGCTGGTCAATAAGGCAAAGCTCGTCTTGCTCGCATTTAGCGATAGGAGTACAACTCTTTGATAGCTTGAGGGAGAGATGTAAGCACGTCTTCTGGGATGACGCTTACATCGCTCAAGCGTTTTGCGGCAAGACTGCCTGCATGCGCGTGCAGTGTTGCCGCAAGCGCGCCGGCGTAGAGTGCGCTTTTCTCAGGCGCGTTTGCGTTCTGTGCAAGAAGTGCGCCTACTGCACCAGCGAGCACATCTCCGGTACCTGCTTTTGCGAGCTCTGGTCCGCCGTTTCTTACGGCAAGCGTAGTAGTGCCATCTGAAACAAAGGTGTCAGGTCCTTTTGCGACTACTATCATCTGAAAGGCGCGCGCTATCGAGCGTGCGAGGGATGCTTGTTTGGTGTCTTCGTTGTTGTCGTGTATGTCGTATCCGTTTGAGCTGCGGTATGCATCATCTTTTTTTGCATCACACACTTGTGCAAGGCGGGCAGCCTCGCCTGCATGCGGTGTGGCGAGCGTAATAATCCCCTGCTCAGCACGCCCGTGGACGACCGTGAGTCCTTCTGCGCTGGCAAGCGTGCTCAAGGCACCCCCGTCAACCACAACGGGTGCTTTTGCGTGTTTTAAAACAAAGAGCGCAATACGCGCACACTCTTCGCTGGTATCAAAACCAGGACCAAGCACATAAGCTAGTGGTTTATGGGGGGAGCTTTCCGGTAGCGCGCACTCGCTCAGGCTTTTTTCCGGCAGCGCGCACTCACTAAGGTCGCCTTTCGCGCACTTGCTAAGGTCGCCTTTCGCGCACTCGCTCAAATCATCCCAAGAGTGCACCACCAAAGAAGGCTGCCACGCTCGCACGACATTTACGCTTTCGGGTGCACAAAACACTTCAACATAGCCAGCGCCTGTGCGTGAGGCAGCGCTTGCGGCAAGGCATGCTGCGCCGGGGTATTTTGCGCTACCCGCAACAACTATGCATCTGCCGCGCGTGTATTTATTTGCGTCTTTGGCGAGGTGGGGTAGGTATGTTGCAGCTTCTTCAAAAGAAAACTCGCGCATGGTTTTTGCGACATCTTCTGCGGTGTCTTTTGCAGCACTCATCTCGCTCTTTTTCTCAGACATAGTGTTCCTTTCACTATTCTCACTATTTTGACTGCAATTTAGCGCCTAATCGACACCGGATTTTTTTGAGTTGTCGATTATTCAACAACACGCTCTCAAATTGATTATTGCACACGCGCTATTTCTTTGATACTTATATATTAAACGACAAGTGACGAAAAAGAAGTCAAATTTTTCAGAGAAGAAAATGCCAAAGAAAGGGCGAGGTATTTCGCGCTTTAAGGCGGCCAAACCAAAGAAAGGAGAGCTCTACGTGCTCAATTTTTGTAAAGCGTTTCTTCGTCACCGCAAGGCGGTGGTTGTTTGTTTTGTGCTAGTGGCTCTCGCATGCGCTGTGTGTATGCCGCTTGACTTGCAAGATGCAAGTGCGCTTTCAATCTCGAAAAGCGATGATGGTTATCTTTTCCGTATGGTTCTAGATTCTAATGTGGGACAGATAGCACTTGGTGAGGTGCGCTAAGCTACTTTTTTCCCATAAAGAAACGTCCGATGTCTTTTGCTACCTCGCGGCGTCTTGAGCCTACGGGTAGCACATAGTCAAGCGGTTTGCGCAGTCTGTTGTCCTCTGAGATGACGTGCTCATGGGTCAAATCGCCCCAAATTACATCAATCTCAGCGCGCGTGGCACCTTTAAGGGTGGCTATGCGCGCTTCGGTTTCACGTGCATTTTCTCTCAGCATCGAGATAATCTGCCGCTCGTAAAACGGCGTTTCTTTTGCGTAGTCCCAATACACTTTATCCTTATCGCAACCACTCAGTTTCCAAGGCTTTTCGAAGCCTGCAAAATGCAAAATCTTAGGGTTTTCGTAGGCAGCAAGATATTGCTCGTAAATAGCGGCTGGCGCAAAGCTGCATACTTTTTCGATGCGTCCTCCGCAATCGTTCATGGCATTCCACGCGTTGTCGAGGTATACGACGCGACCCTCACAGTATGCGTTTAGTATGTCCTGGTCATCGTAGAGATATTTTGCCTCTGAGGCGAGTTTGAGCCATTGTTCAAAAGTATACAGCTTGCGCATTTGCTCGAGATTCATCACCAAAACGCCGGCTTGAAAATAGTCGTAAGGGTTTTTCATGCGTAGTACTTCTTTTGTGTAGCGCATGCGTATGCCGTCGTTCATGTTGAGATTGCCCAGATAATCGGCGTCGCGCGCTGCTGCAACGAGATTGTCTTGTAGCTCTGTGCGCATCAGCTCTGCTATATCGTCGAGTACGATGAGGTCTGAGTCAAGATAAATTACTTTGTCGTAATCAGGCAGCACTTGCTGGGTCAAGAAACGATAATAAGTCTCAATGCCGATATGGTCGTTGTTGGTTTGCAGGCAATAGGTGTCAACCATGCCATCGACGCGGGCAAACCTAAGCGTCATGTTGGTAAAGCGCGAAAAGAAGTCTTGCATCTCAGTTTTGTGCGCTTTTGAGATGTCTGACTCAAGCACGATAATGTCGTAGACGTAGTCGGGCGAAGCGTTTTTTATCAAGGAATAAATCGCTGTGGTGAGCATGGGAACGTAGTTATTGTCAGCAGCGAAAACTATGGGAATCACAGGTGCGGTGGACGTTGCGGGTTTGTTCGTGGCAGGCGCGCCCGTATCGTGACTCGCCTCAGATGCGCTCGCCGCGGGTT
>CAYNWQ010000198.1:0-3266 GCA_964400955.1 uncultured Gordonibacter sp.
TCTGGACACCACGTGAAAAAATACTCGCCGCAGCAGCGTGCCTTGCTTTATGTCTGGCATTTGTTGGCTGGGGGCTTTTTGCTTCATTGGCTGCAGCAGCTGTGCCAGATGATGCAGCTGCAAAAGTGGATGACGTATACATCACCGAAGACGAGGTATCGCAAGCGATAGAGCAATACCGCACGGCTTATAGCTTGACTGACGACAGTTCTTTTGCCAGTGCGCTCACGTCGCAAAATCTCAACGCGAGCAGTTTTCGACAAAACATCATTAACGAACAGGCACTTTCTTTGCTTATAGATAAACGAGCAAAAGAGCTTGACCTTGTGCCGACCGACGAAGAGATAGAGGTTGGTGTAGAGAGCATGCGCTCTTCTCTCACGTTTGGTGACTCAAGTGTGTGGGAAGACACGCTTTCGCTTTACGGCATGACCGAAGAAGGTGTGCGGTCTCAAGTAAAGGTCAATCTAGAGAAGCAAGCTCTGTATGAACGCGAAGTGACGCGCACAGAAGCAACAGATGAAGATGGTCTGTCGTATGCACAAAATACGCTCGCCGGCGTTTTGCAAAAACACGTGTATCGCATTATGTTTACGGGGGATGATGCGAGCGAGCGTGCGCGGGAGTGCTCTGACAAACTGCAGAGCGCAGCCGCGAGTGCTACGCTGAGTGTTGAGTATTTTTCGCAGCTTGCGAAAGAGTGCTCCGACGAAGAAAACGTTGCGCAGACAGGCGGCTCTTTTGCATGGAGCGTTGAGATAATCGATGATGACGATTTGTCGTCTTTGCTCGACACCATAGATGTTGGTGAAGCGTCCGAACCGTCGAGTGTCGCATCTGACAACAACGCTCAGGAGATACTGTATTGCGATACGGTGTATGAGTTTCCTGATTCGTCGTCTATCTCAGAGCTGTCGGTATCAGATGTACCTGCATCTTTGTGGGATATCGTGTTGAGCAAGGCAAGTGATGTGCTCTACAGCAATAGCTGCGATGCTTATTTGTCTAACCTGCTCGCGCGCGCAAAGATAACGTATTATCCGATGCCCGATGACGCGAGCTACAATGTTACGCTCGCTGCGACGGCGAGTGCAGGGTCATCGACAGGAACTGCGCAGGGGTGATACATCTGGCATGATGAGAGAAAAGAAACGAGGAGTATTTAGCTGGGCTGCAGTTTTGGCCTGCGTTGTGTGTTTGATGGGCGTGTGTGCGCTCGGACTTGAACAGTCTGAGTTTGATGTGTTTGCGTTTGCGGGCGACGGGGGAGAGTCGGTAGGCGACACATTTGAGCTTTCGGGCGTGACATATCAAGTCACCGCTGTCTCATCTAACGGTGCGGCCGGCGAGGTGCAGGTAAGTAGCGTTGATAGCGCGTATACAGGTGCGCTTTCTTTGTCCTCGCAGGTCGTCTCGAGCAAAACTGAGCTGGCCTACGACGTGACGGGTGTGATGTTTGAGGCTTTTTCGGGGTGCAAGTCACTTACCTCTGTGCGGCTGCCTGCGACCGTAAGTTCATACCGCTTTTGCAATACGATAACAACTGATTATGCCGATGCGTGCTTTGTGGACTGCACGGCGCTCGCTTCAGTGGAAGTTGAGGATGGGTGCGGGTGCTTGATGAGCATAGACGGCGTGTTGTATGCCAAAGGGACAGATGGCTTCGCGGTGGCGCTGCTTGCTTATCCGCAAGCAAAAAATGACGTGCGCGATTTTGAGGTGCCCTCAACGGTTTCGACGGTCACTGCCTGTGCTTTTAAGGGAAACACCGCTTTGGTGAGCGTATCTTTTTCTGGAGACTTGACGGGAGACGCGGCTGCCTACAAAAAAGCTGGCGTTATCGAAAGCGCTTATGTGGGCGGCATTGGTGTGTCTGCCTTTGAAGGATGTACGTCACTTACTCAGGTGAGCTTTGCGCAAGATTTGAAAGTGGGCGTGTGTTTTACGCTTGGCTCGATGGATGCTATAGGAGCGTATGCTTTCAAGGGGTGCACGTCGCTCACAAGTTTTGAAATCCCATGGATTACGACGGCAGACCGCAAAGGGGACGCTTATTTTACGTTTGCCGAGCTTAACCCGGGCAGCAATTTTGCTATGGGTACGTCGAGCTCGTTTACTAGCGGGTTTAATTCTTACTGGCATAATCAATCGGGTCCTGTCGCGCGCGCTGGTCTCGGCGCTGGCGTATTTTGTGGATGTTCGTCTTTGACGAGCGTCGTTGTGCGCGCGGGTAACGAAAACGGCGCAATGGCCTATTGGACTGCGTCGTATACTTTGTTCCAAGATTGCAAAAAGCTTACGTCTTTAGTCTTTGAGGGCAAGCAAGCCTATTGGGGCAATCCTTCCACATCTATGACAAACGGCTCAATTGTCGATATCTGGAAAGACGATAAAGGCAATGTTACGACAGGCGAGGTGCCCACGTATTACTACGCCATAGACTATTACGCTACAAAAGACGCAGCTGATACGGATGATGCGCGGGGCTCGAACCGCATCGCGCGTGTGGAATATGCGGCTGGCACAAACACTGCTGCTATTGCAACGAGCGCTGATGTGCTCGCAGAGTATATGGCGCCAAGATCGCTGTATGCTGATAGTGCAGCTGATGGCATAGTACCTGACCCAAATGAGGCAGCTGCGCAAGCTGGTCTTGGTGAGGGCTCTTGGATTTGGAAACTGACTGATACCGAGTCAAGGCGAGCAGGTCTGAGCGAGTCGTGTAGTGCTTATCTGGTACGTGTTGATGATGTGTCGGCAGGACGCATAGATGCAGCGCAAGAAACAGCCTTGTATCTGGCGTGTGACAGAAACCTGAGTCGCGGCTCAGTTGCCGATACAGCATTTGATGCAGCTCGCTTTGCGACTGAAGATGCGTATCGGGTCGAGCCTTTGTCCGGCGAGCAAGACCCGTGGTTTTCCTACGATCTCGCCACAGGTGAATTTATTGACGAGTTTGCGGTTGTTGATGCGAGTGGGCATACCTTGCCAGCGAGTGATTACACGCTGAGCTATCAGCGCTATGACAGCGAGTCGGGTGCGTTGGTAGATGCAACGCTTGGAGAAGAGTCGGGTGCGTATCTCGTTACCGTGACGCCGAATGAGCAAAGTGGCTATACTGGTGTCTTACAGGAATGGATATTGGTGAAAAACCATGTCGGTAATGTGGTAGAAGCCTATGGAGATAGCGTTTCTGCGACGGCAAACAACGCTCGTTACGCTTATTCGCAAACAACTTCTCTTGATTTTTCGGCGGCACCTTATGC
>CAYNWQ010000199.1:0-3254 GCA_964400955.1 uncultured Gordonibacter sp.
AGCGAAAAAGAAACTTCCGTCATCAAGTGCATTGGAGGCATTGCTGGTGTGTGCTATGGTGACCTAACTGATTGCACGTTTGCAGGTACTATCGATATTTCTGCAACGTCAGCCCCGGTGAGCGACTATGACGAGGCTGTGCTGGTATCATATGTGGGTGGCGTTGTAGGATATCAAGGAGATGTCACTAAAAGCGAGACCACTTCAACTCCTGACTCTCATGGCAACATCTACAATTGCGTCAACGAAGGCTCTGGTCAGGGCGACAAAAATAACTCCATCAAGATAGATACGCCTTCTATGGCAGGTAAAGATCGCTTTGGTCAAGAAGTGAGCGCTCAGTCGTCAAATGTGGGCGGCATCGCAGGATATGCACGTGGATCCGTGTCTGCATGCACTAACTACGGCTACCTCAATGTCGAAAATGCATGTCTTGTGGGTGGTATCGTGGGTGCCTGGCGCTCAGTCGAATCAACCGCAAATGGCAACTACAGCGGCGAAGGTTCTGACGAAGGTTCGGCAGATGATCCTATCACGATGAGCGAGTGTCGCAATATCGGTATCGTGTATGCGCGCGCGGCTGTTGGCGGCATCGTGGGACAAGCAGGCACTTACACCACTATCACAGGTTGCATGAACGGCCGCAACAAATCATCGCGCGAGACTATGGTTGTCGGCACGCGTTGGAACAAACCTTTCGTGGCCGGCATCGTGGGACGCACCTATGGCGACGTGAGTTTTTGCGGTAATCTCGGCATCGTTGCTTCTGCGACGTGGGCTGACGAAAAGACACGCACGCTTAAAGGTGCGACCGGGTATTATTCTGCTGGCATCGCAGGCGGCATATTGCACTATACCAAAAGCGATAAAGCGACGGGCTCGCAAGTGCGTACTAGTCCGACTCCTACGGCATACGATTGCTACAATGCTGGTGGTATAGAAACACAAGCAGGTTTTCGTGCGCGCCATATCGTGGGCAACAACGAAGGCTATGTGTATGACAATGCCGCGCTTGACGGTGCGTGTCCTGACGCTATGATGACTTTTGGTGAAATCTCGACTGACGACGATGCATCGGGCACCGCGTCAAATAACCTTATCTGCACCGACAAGGTTGACAGCACGACCGGCAAAACCATACAGACTGCCGCGCAATCTCTCAAGGGCGAGACGAGCATGTATTATCGTTATCGTGTCGTAAAAGACAACAAGGAAGCGTTTGATTACGGCGAAAAGACTTCGGTTTTTGAGCATCTCAATTCCACAGCAGCAAACAACAGCTGGCAAACATATTGGTCACAATCAGACGGTAGCACCAACAGCGGATACCCTGTACTCAACTGGCAAACTGATGGGTACACAAAGACTAACCTTTCGAGCGCTACACTTGCGCTGGTTTCTAACGCCAAATACACGGGTACTGCGGCGGTACCGAATGTTTCAGCAACTCTCAATGGCAAAAAGCTTATCCAAAATGTAGATTTTTGCGTGGTACCTCAAGAGGACGCTATCGAGCGCACACCCGGTGCGACACCCTACAAAGCAACCATCGTGGGTATAGGCAAATACGAGGGCACTTCAACGAGTTCGGTTGCTTACGGCATCGACAAGGGAGACCTTTCTACCTGTACGGCACTCATCGACTCTAAGATATTTAACTGGGAGTCGCAAAAGCCTGACAAGGTGGTTGTGAAAAATAGCGCCGGTGGTGAGCTGTCGGCAGATTCGTTTACTTGGGAACTTGCGAAAGATGCCACAAATGCGGGCATGTATGACGTCAATATCAAAGCAAACGAGACGAGCGACTACGAGGGTGAGCTGGTAGGTACTTTCGTCATCGGGAAAGCGCGTCTCATGAGCGCGGTTATACTGGATGGCAAGGCGACCATCAGCTATCTGGGTAAAACCTACACGTGGTATAGCACGACGAATAGCACTTCAGATGATGACGAGAGCAAGATACCGGTCTTCGAGTACACGGGATACCCCATCGAGCCTAGCGTTGGCGGCATCGAGTACCTGGGCCGTTCGCTCACGCTTGGCAAAGACTATGTCGTGAAATACGGCGACCTCGGTTCAGAAGGTGGCACTTCTTCCATCAGTGTGAGCGCGAAAAACATTGGAGAGGCGGGCAAGACCTGCTATGGCGCTGTCATGGTGCGCTACGCTGTTGGCTCAAACTTTGCCAATTACGAAAACATGCTCATAAAGATAGCTGATACCGGCAAAAAATCGACCTTAAGCAAAGATAACATCGTTGTTGATTCATCGGTGCCTTACGAAAACCGCCCGGCGACACCAGTGAGTGTGGTGTATGCGGGCAATACCTTGACCGAGGGCACCGACTACGTTATCACCTACAAAAACAACAACGGTGTTGGCACAGCAAGCTATACTGTGACGGGCAAGGGTCGTTTTGAGGGCAGCATTTCTGGCACCTTTGAAATCACCGATGCTCCTGCTTATTCGTTTACGTGGGATATCGTCGAGGTAGATGGCAAAAACGTAGCGAAAATAACCGGCTTTACCTATCATGGTTCCCTTACCGGTGCGCTTGATATCGAGATACCGAGTACGGTTGAGGGCGATGGCGTGACTTATCCAGTGACCATAATCGGCGAGAATGCTTTCGGTGGTGCTTCGAATAGTGACTATGAGGGGACTTACGGTATATACAAGACACGCATCGGCACTATATCGGTGCCAGCAAGTGTAACTACTATTGAAAATTTTGCTTTTGGTGCCACGAGCTCGATTACCTCCAAATCTGCTCTTGAAAAGGTGAACTTTGCGGCAAACTCTCAACTACAAACTATCGGCGAAGATGCTTTTGCCTATTGCGAAAATCTGCGTTCATTTAGTTTCCCGGCGGGCGTAACTACTATCGGGAAAAGGGCGTTTTATGGGTGCTCAAAGTTGACGCTTTTGCACTTTGAGACGGTGTCGGCATCTTTGCCTTCAAGCATCGCAAATAACGTATTTAACTACGTGGGTAGTAAAGATAAGCCAGTGCGCGTGGTGGGCAAGTCAAACGCGGTGAGCGCGGTGCGTGCTCTTGCGACAAATAATGCAAATCCCAATACTACAGGTACAAACGGCGGATGCAATTTCAATTTCTACGTTGAAGTGGCTGATTTGTCTAACGCTGTCATTGCAGATATCGACACTCAGACCATTGTGGGAGACGATAGCGATCCAATAACTCCTGACTTGAAAGTCACGTTGGGTGGCAAGACACTGAAAGCCGGTACGGA
>CAYNWQ010000200.1:0-3252 GCA_964400955.1 uncultured Gordonibacter sp.
CTCTGATGTGACTTACAGCACCGCTGATGGTGGCGCACAATTTAGCAATAGCTACTTTGCTGAAATGCCAGATGACGAAAAAGCAAAGACCAACGTTTCCTTTACTAAGGAACTCACCGGGCGCGAGTGGCTAGACTCCGATAGCTTTACTTTTGAGATTGAAGCTGTAACCGAGGGCGCGCCGATGCCAGAAAACACGCAGGTTACTGTCACGAAAGATGATGCAGTTGATGGCAAGGCGAGCTTTAACTTCGGTGAAATAACTTATGTATTTGATGACGTGAAAGCAGAGGTGGCGCACTCAAAGACCTTCCAGTACAAAGTGCGCGAGGTAATACCTGAAGACAAGATTGCAGGTGTGACCTACACCACGCTCGAGACGATAGTCAATGTCACTGTTGCTGATGACTGGGCGGGCAAACTCACGGCGAACATCGCAGTGGTGGAGGGCTCAACCATCTTTACCAACACGTATTCCTCGAGTTTGAGCTACACCGCACTTGGTGGCCTCAAGATGACAAAGACTTTGTCGGGTCATGACATGGCAGACAAGCAATTTAGCTTTACGGTTGTGCCGGTTGACTCACAGAGTGCTGCTAAACTCGAGCTTGACCAAAGCGGAGAGACGTTCTATTCGGGTGCTGCGGCAGAAGATGAAGTTTCTGTTATCGACATCTTAGCTGGTAAAAACATTACCTTTACGCAGGCTGATGCAGGCATAACCTACACGTACGTCATCGACGAGATAAACGCAGGTGCTCCTGGTTACACCTACGATGCATCTGAGCGTACGGTATCTATCACTACTGTTGATGATCCCGCGACTGCGACCTTGAGTGTGACGACAACCGTCTACGGTGGACCGGATGGCACCAAGACCTACACTTACACGACAGGTGTTGAAACGATTAGCCCAGCGCTTGTACCGCTTACCAATACGTATTTTGCTACGACGAATATCGAGGGCGGCACGGGTGCGAAGATTGATGCGACCAAAGAGCTCACAGGACGCGACTTGACTGACGGTGAATTTAGCTTTGCTATCAAATATGCGGGCGACGGCGAAGGTGCAGAGCCAGTTGCGACAGCAACTAACGATGCAGATGGCAACGTGAGCTTTGAAACTTTGCATTACAACACCTTGAGCCTCGCTGAGCTTGTGAAAGACGGCAAAGCGACTAAGGGTGTAGCCGACGACGGCAAGACCAAATGGACTATTTCCTATGTGGCTTATGAGATTACGGACGGGCTCGCAGATGAGGGCGTGTCGCCTACTAAGGCAAGCGTGCTCTTTACGGTGAGCGTGGTTGACAATAACGATGGCACGATGACCGCAACCGTCAAAGCTGACGGCAACGATAGCTTTACGTTTAAGAATACCTACTCGACGGGCGACCCGATACCGGTGAGCTTGACGGGCAAGAAAGTGCTTGAGCTTGCGCAAGATGGTTTGACGCCAGCGTCTATCGAGGGTAAGTTTAGCTTTAGCATTAGCGCTGAGACTGATGGTGCGCCGATGCCGGTGGATGCCCAGGGCAACGTGGTAACTTCGGTTGCCAATGGTGCAGATGGTGCGATTGACTTTGGTTCTATCACCTTTACGCTTGATGACCTCAACAAGGCTCTTGGTACGAGTGGCAAGACCACGAGTGGATCCGCCAGCGGCAAGGCCGCCAGTGGCAAGGCCGCGTCTAGCGCAACGGACGGCGATGATGCAGCGGCTACTACTGCGAGTGGTTCGGATGCTGCGAGTGCGAGCGAGAGTGAGAGCGTGGGTTCGGGCGTCGCGGGCGCTGGTGCTGGCGAGAGCGATGCGAGTGTGGCGGGCGCTGATGGCAACGCTGCGAGCGCAGGCGAGAGCGCATCGAGTGCGAGCGTCTTGAGCGACGGCGCGGCGGCAGGCGCGGCAGGCGCTGAGTCGGGCGAGGCTGCACCTGGCGCGACCGATGGCGACGCAAGCACTGAAGCACTCGACACCGAGTCCGCAGACGACATCGAACTGCAAGCCGGCGAGCCACGTTCGTACGACTTTGTTTACACTATCACCGAGTCGGGTTCGGCTGATGGCGTCACTAACGACTCAGATACGACGCGCACGGTTACGTTCCGTGTGACCGATGATGGTGCGGGTCACTTGACCGTAACGCCAATGTATGAGGACGGCGTGGCGTTTAGCTTTACGAATACTTACGATGTCGATCCGGTTGATTCAAGCGTTACTGACCAAGTAGACGTTACCAAGGTGCTCACCGGGCGTGATTTGAATGACGGCGAGTTTGACTTTGAGCTCCTCGACGGTGAAGAGGTAGTGGCGAGTGGTTCTAATGACGCCTCCGGTAAAGTCACGCTGAGCAGCATTACCTACACACGTCCTGGCACGCATAACTACACGATACGCGAGGTCGGTGCAGGTACAACTGAAGCAGGTGTGACCTATGATGGCACTACGTATGCGGTAGAGACGGTTGTCAAAGACAACGGCGATGGCACGCTCGGCGTGACACACACCATCACCGACAGCAAAGGCAATACGTCGAACGAGGCGGTGTTTAACAACACCTATGACCCTGCCGACGCAAAGATAGTTTTGAACGCAACGAAAGTACTCAGTGGCGCAACGCTGAACAAAGCTCAGTTCACCTTCCAACTCGTCGATGATAAAGGCACGACTTGGTCGGCGACCAATAACGCATCAGGTCAGGTCTTTTTCCCGGAGGTCACATTTGACACGACGGGCACTTACACCTTTGTTATCTCTGAGGTCAACGACGAGCAGGCAAATGTAACGTATGATACTGCAGAGCACAAAGTTAGTGTTGCGGTGACCGATGACTTAAAGGGCAACCTTGTGGCAAATGTTGCCTACGAAGATGGTGTAAGTCCGGTGTTCGTCAATACCTACACCAAGCCTACGAGCCCGGCGACGATCACAACGACGAACAAGAAACTTTCTAAGACAGGAGACATTGCTCCAGTTGTAGTAGGTAGCGTTGCACTTGTTGCTTTAGCGGCGACTGGTGCGGCGGGGGTTGCTCGCAAGCGCAACAGCAAACGCGAAGACGCCGAGTAAAGTAAGTGTTCCCGCGGGTGCGTAGGTGGGCGTGAAGGCAGACGCTAGCGCGAGTGTTGCTCGATTGGGCGATATCTCGTTAACGCGAGTGTAATTCCAACCACCGCCCCCGCGGGTGCGTAGGTGGGCGCAGACGTAAGCGCTCCCGCAGACGCAAAAGTGGCTGGATTGCACGCCTCGAA
>CAYNWQ010000201.1:0-3225 GCA_964400955.1 uncultured Gordonibacter sp.
AAGGTATAGGAGACACGCTGCGTATATCTTTGACGGACGACCCGGTGCGCGAAGTGCAGGCCGCATGGATGTTGCTTTCGGCACTTGACCTGCGACGTCGCAATCCTGAGATAATCAGCTGTCCTACGTGCGGTCGCACCGAGGTTGATTTAATCGATCTCACACATCAAGTAGAAGAGCGCCTTACTCAGCTACATAAACCCATAAAAGTCGCTGTTATGGGCTGCGTGGTTAACGGCCCCGGCGAAGCGGCTGATGCAGACATTGGTGTTGCGTGCGGTGCGCATACCGGCGCGATTTTTGTAAAAGGTAAAGTGGTAAGAAAAGTTGACGAGAAAGATATCGTTTGCGTGTTGATGGAGGAGATAGATAAACTATGACAAACGTATTACACATGAGCGAGCTGTACGCCCCGACGCTCAGAGACGATCCGGCTGATGCTGAGATAGCCAGTCACAAGCTGCTTCTGCGCGCGGGCATGCTGCGCAAAACTGCTTCGGGCGTATATACTTTTTTGCCGCTTGGTCAGCGTGTTTTGGCAAAAGTTGAGCAAATCGTGCGCGAAGAAATGAATGCGATTGGTGCACAAGAGATCATGATGCCGGCCTTACAGCCCGGTGAGCTTTGGCACGAAAGTGGGCGCTGGAATGATTATGGCCCAGAGCTTATGCGTTTTCGTGACCGCCATGACCATGAGTTTTGCTTAGGGCCTACACACGAAGAGCTCATCACGGCACTTGTCCGTAATGAGCTGCGCTCTTATAAAGAGCTGCCGATGTCTCTCTATCAAATCCAGGTGAAATTCCGCGACGAAATCCGTCCGCGTTTCGGTCTTTTGCGTGGGCGCGAGTTTATCATGAAAGACGCCTATAGTTTCCATGCTACGCAGGAGTCGCTGCAGCAAACTTACGATGACATGAGCGCAGCTTATGGGCGTATTTGTGAGAGATTGGGATTAGACTATCGTCCGGTTGAAGCCGACTCAGGCCAGATTGGTGGTAAAGTAACGACTGAGTTTATGGCGCTTGCTGAGGCAGGTGAGGCGGAGCTTGTACATTGTACCTGCGGTTATGCGGCAAATACTGAGGCGGGCGCTTGCATTGCCCTGCCAACAGCATATGACGTGCCTGAGATGAAAAAGATAGCTACGCCTGGCATTCATACGATTGAGGAATTGGCGCAGTTTTTGAATATCTCTGCATCATCTTGCGTTAAAGCTTTTTCTGGTAAAACAGAGGATGGCGCGATTGTGGTGCTTTTTGTGCCGGGTGACCATGAGGTTAACGAAATCAAAGCAGCTCGTACGCTTGGTAGCTTTACGGCGCTTACCGATGAAGAGATGGTTGCAGCAGGTTTGCACAAAGGTTCAATGGGTCCGGTTGCGCTCCCTGATGGCGTGCGTGTCATAGCTGATGAAAGCCTCAAACCCATACAAAAATGGGTGGTTGGTGCAAACGAAGAGGGCTACCACTTTGTTGGCGCACAGCAAGGTAGTGACTTCAAGGTCGATATGTGGGCTGACCTGTGCATTGTAAAACCGGGCGACACATGCCCAAAGTGTGGCGCTCCTTTAGGCGGTGCGCGTGGTATCGAAGTGTCGCAGGTATTTCAGTTAGGCGACAAGTATTCACGCTCTATGGGCGCGACGTTTATGGCCGAAGACGGCAGCGAACAGCCCTTTATCATGGGAAGCTATGGCGTGGGTGTGACACGCTCACTCGCTGCGGTCGTCGAGCAGCACAATGACGAGCATGGTATTATCTGGCCGTTTTCGGTAGCACCTGCGCATATTTGTGTTATCCCGCTTACGGTAGGCGATACCGAAGTTGCTCCCGCTGCTGAAAAGCTAGCTTTAGACGCAGCAAGGCTTGGGCTTGAAGTGGTGATAGATGATCGCAACGAACGCGCTGGCGTGAAATTTGCTGATGCGGACCTGATCGGCTGGCCTTTACAAATCGTTGTGGGTAAACGCGGGCTTGCGGAAGGTAAAGTGGAAGTCAAGTTGCGCCGCACAGGTGAGAAAAAAGACATAGCGCTTTCAGCTATCACTGAGCTTTTGGGTTTTGCACATCGCAGTGCGCGCAAACATCCTGCTGGCAAAGGCTATTTTGACGGTCTCTTTGTGAAATAAACGACGCGTGTGTGACGCGCGATAAGTGCCGCGCATGCACACGCGGCTGGTGTCGCGCCGTCCGCGCACGCAGCGTGTCCCCAAGCACGCAGCGTGTCCCTAGGCGCACGGTGGACACCAAGCGTGCAGCGGGCATCGAGTACGCAGCAGGCACCAAGCGCACAGCGGGCACCAAGCACGCGGTGAGTATCGAGTACGCCGCGCGCAGCTTGCAGTTTATTTAGATTGAAGGAAAAACGTGAACCAACAAATAAAAGGCGTGCTGTTTGATTTGGACGGCACTTTAATAGACTCACATGATTTGATACTCGCAAGCTTTCGCTATGCGATAGGCGAAGTGCTCGGGAAAGACTTTTCTGACGAGGTCTATATGGCAAAAGTGGGGCAGCCTTTAGCTACTCAGATGTGGGACTTTACTGATGATGAGGACGTGCACACAGAGCTTTTGCGGGTGTACCGTGAGCATAATGCACGTGTGCATGACAGTATGGTTTCGGTGTTTCCTCACGTAAGTGACGTGCTGAGTGAACTGAGAGCGCACCAAGTGTCGCTCGGTGTCGTGACGTCTAAGATAGAGAAAATCGCGCGCTGTGGTTTGCGCGCCTGTGGGATTGAAGATTTCTTCGCATTTGTTGTGTCGCCAAGTAATTTTCCTGAGCATAAGCCCGCGCCAGGACCGGTGTTACACGGCGCAGAGCTGCTCGGGCTCGCGCCGAGTGAGTGTCTCTATGTGGGAGACAGTCCTTATGATTTGCAATCAGGAAAAGGCGCTGGAAGTTTAACGGCAGCTGCTTTGTGGGGTATGTTTTCTAAAGATAGCTTGCTCGCAGAAAAGCCGGATTTCGTTTGTGAAAGCATGCTTGATGTCGCGACAGCAGTGCTCGGCTAGGCAGGCGGGCGTGCGCGTGCGGTAGCGCTTGAACAGGCTCTCTGTCTAGCCTCGCAACAAAGCTAGGCAGGCGGGCATGCGCGTGCGGTAGTGCATGTTTCGGCAGTAGGGCGTGCGTGTAGGTTGCACGCAGGTGTTGTTCGCACGCGTCTCGGCGGTGGGGTGCCTTTGGGCACCCTATTTTCTTTTACCGTGCTTGTTGTTT
>CAYNWQ010000202.1:0-3224 GCA_964400955.1 uncultured Gordonibacter sp.
CGCTACGTCTTTGGCACTAAGTACAGCAAGGAGTGCATCTGCGTCTTGGGTATACTCATCTTCTGTAACGCCTTCAGGAAAGTAAATACCGATGCAGCCGCCGCAGGCACTCACGATATCGGTTATAGATACACTAGGAGCAATCTCGTCTCCTTGCAAAACCTGCGTGGTGAGGCGAGCAGATATAACGGGAGCTGTGTTGCATGCAGACACTTCACCTGCAAGCTCTTTTTCCCACCACGTTTGATAGTCTGTTTGCCAATAGTCTGCAAAATATTCCTCAAAAAAGGAGGGCTCCTGCGACGTTTTCCAATCGCAGCGTGCAAGATATTCTTTGCCTTCGTGCTCTCCTGTCGTCGGAGTGACATAAGCAAAGACGCGATTGGTGTCATCTACACTATCAATCCAGGCGGTTGTCACTTCAAAGGAGATACCATATTTTTCTGTCATGTGTTTTTCTATGGCAAGCGCTGGCGCGATATTGTAGTACGCATCGCGCGTTACGCCACTTTCGCGCATCTGCTCTATGACACCATCGTCGCAGTCAAGCTTAACTGCCATCTCTTCCATCTCTGAAGTTAGCGGCATGCCTTCATACCACGAAAACGTTTGCTCTGATACAGCAGAGGCATCTGTCACGCCCGCGCTATTTTTTTCTTCAGATTCGCGTGAATTACCCATTGCACATCCTCCCATCACCATACCCAACATAAGCACCGCAGCAACAGACGCCGCAGCGGCGCGAAAACGATATGAACTTTTTCTCATCATGAAGTATATCCTCCCAAAGTGGCACGATAACAATCAGCTATAGCGCTATCTAACTCGCAAAAAGCCTCCATGTCGTCTATTATAATGCCTGCAAGTCTATTTATATAGTCTGCTTGACTTTGGGCAATCTTTCTAATGCTTGCTACTGCCTCATTGTATATATCTCTTTGTGCGCCCTTACTCTGTGAAAAAGAGACATCGAAGCTCATATAGCTTTCGCAGCGCGTTGCTAAAGCATGCAAATCCGCCACTACCTCTTCAATTTCACTAGGTTTTACTTTTATGTCGCCCATATCCAACCTTCTTAGTACAAAAACTGATCTAGTTCATCGATATCTGACATAAAAGTACTCGAATATCCCTTGAAACCCGTACTCATGTCTTCTAAATTTCTTGCTTCGCGCTCTAACTGATTACTTATCTTTTCGTATTTTTCATCCAAATTTTGAGAGCTCAACGCCCCTGCACTTTTCAATTTAGCAATAGGCTCCTTTGCTCGGTCCATAATGAAAGAGAGCTGTTTGAGCACAGAGCTTATTTCGTCGTCAGCACTTTGCATTTCGTTACCCACGATAATAGTGTCCACGGGATTCTCCTCCTATCTATTGTGCTTCTTGTGCAAGGCGTTTTGCTTCTTCTTCATCTTTAAGGCGCTTCTTTTCAGTTTCGATATCGCTTTCTAGATTGCTTATCTGAGTCTGTAGAGAACGTATCTCTGCATTAATTTCGTCTATTGCGCACGATATAGATCCCTGCATACCAGAAAAAGCATCTCCCACGCCTCCCTCAAATTTGCCGCCAAGCTGCTCTGCAACATAGGTAGCAAGACCTTGAGCAATGTTTGAATTGTCTACTTCATACAACTTTTTTGCGCTTGTACGTTTGCCTTCAAGCTGACTTGAAAACCGACCACGGTCGCTACTCACTTGGTTGTAAAACAATATGAGGTCCTCGCGATCTGTCTTTAACTCACGCAGGCGCTCATTAACACCCGAAAGCTCGTTTTGCATGGTAACTAAACTCACGACACTAGCCCCTTTTCTTTCTTGCACTTACAAATACACCTGCACCTTATCCGGGCTGCCTAGACGCAGATGCTCAAGCTCTAACTTATCCTAAATTCTTCGTCGCCGAGGATGATGACGTCTCCCCTCTTTAGAGCAATTTCTCTACTTGGAGCAATGCGCTGACCGTTTACCCTGATGCCGTTTTTTGACTGCAAATCACACACGGTGCACTCGTTTGCCGCAACAGCGATGCGAGCGTGACGGCGACTTAAGCCCCTCACATCGCCAAGCACGATAGAGCAACCGTCTTGCCGCCCAATATCAAACACACCATCTGTAAGCTGCCAAGATTGCCCGCTCTTTAAACGCGAAAACACATAGCGTACTAAGCTAGATGAGGGCGCTGGCATCAGCACGCCACCGTAGGACCCATCGTTGAGCAAGCTTGTACTTTGTCCGAACCCGCCTAACTCATAGCTGCCACTCACCTGCTTGCGTTTCATCTCATCCACAAAGTCAAACCCGTAATGCCCACGCTGACCAAGCTGATCACTTCTTATCCAGTAATTCTGATCAGCCTCATCAATAACGCTACCTGCCGTCTCTATAACACCTTGATCCTTCAAGAAATCCTTAAAACCGATGGCGGTAATGACCGCACTACAGCGGGCATAACTCAATACATGAGCCCGCAAATTGAGCTCTTGCGTTGCCACTTGTGCACGCTCACACAAAGCGCAAAGCGCCCCATTTATGCCGAGGGAAGCTATGGCATATGATTGTATAGGTACATAGGCAAAATAGAGTTTTTTTCCTGATGGGTCGCAAAGTATTTGATTGAGATTGGTAGATACGCGCTGCCAAAACAAGCGATTTTCATCGCATTGCTGTAACATATTGAGAAACGAAATAAGCAGCGAGCGCAACTGTCCCGGAGCAAAAGGGCGAGCAAGTACGCTCTCTAGACTCACCAAACCTAAAACGTTATAAGTAAAGCGAAACCTTTTGCCATGCTGCTGATAGGAAAAAGCAACAAAGGAATCTAGGTCGCCGCGCTGCAAGCGCTCTGCGTCTGCGTAATCAAGCTGGACAGCTTTATCACTCTCGATAACATAGCGCTGCATACCGCGACCTTGTTTTTCTTTTATCTTAAACTTCAAGAGAGTCCTTGCGCTTTCCCCTACATCAAATCCTCTACCCGCATCCTACACCAGCACAAAACTGTCACCGTTGGTAAAACCAATTTCAGCAACCGTGGCGCTTGGTTCTTGGATTTGCCCAGTGGGTGTATACATCAATGCAGACATGCGACTTGCACAATAATAGTCAGACTCGGCAACTTGCATGGCTTGTGCAATAAGTTCTGTGACTACCTGCATGCGAGCATTCGCCGGCACCCAAAAATCGTAATGTTTGCCAGTCGCTGGCAAGAATACATCGAAAAGC